>JAUSMG010000115.1 GCA_030645295.1 Saprospiraceae bacterium
AGTCAAAATGTCCACAAGTCTGCCATTGGCCACATTATCACATTGACCACATTGGCCACATTATCACATTGACCACATTGGCCACATTATCACATTGACCACATTATCACATTCCTCTCATGCTAATTTCGATAAAAGCCCTTACCAAAACCTACCTCATGGGCACGGAAATCGTAGAAGCCCTGAAAAACGTGACGCTCAACATTGAAAAAAACGAGTACGTAGCACTTATGGGGCCCTCTGGTAGCGGAAAATCTACGCTTATGAACCTCCTGGGCTGCCTTGACTCACCAACAAGCGGGGAATATTGGCTCAATGGAACCAATGTAAGCACTATGGACGATGGTGAACTGGCTGAAGTACGCAACAAAGAAATCGGCTTCGTATTTCAGACTTTTAACCTCATGCCGCGCCTTAGCGCGCTGGAGAATGTGGCACTACCGCTGGTATATGCCGGAATAGGCCGGGAAGAACGGCTTGCCAAAGCAAAGAAAACCCTCGAATCTGTTGGTCTGGGTGACCGTATTACCCACAAACCCAACGAACTCTCCGGTGGACAACGGCAGCGTGTTGCCGTAGCTCGCGCCCTCGTAAACGACCCCGCCATTATCCTTGCCGATGAGCCCACAGGTAACCTCGATACGAGGACCAGCTACGAGATCATGGGACTTTTTGAGCAAATTCACAAAGCCGGCAATACTGTTATTATTGTTACCCACGAACATGACATCGCGATGCATGCCCACCGTATTGTGCGACTCCGGGACGGAATGATTGAAAGCGATCTGGCCAATGAGAAGTTTATTCGCATGGAAAATGTGGTGATGCCGGTGGAGGGATAAATAGCTTGACGATTGACTCGTTTTGGCTACTTTCGCCCCCAATCAAATTCATGACCAACAAACAAATAGCCCTCGCTTTTGACGAACTCGCCAACCTCATGGAACTCCACGAGGAAGATCCTTTTCGTATCCGATCCTACGCCAGTGCATACCTCACGCTACGCAAACTTGATTCGCCTCTGGCTGATTTGTCCGATACCGAACTTAAAGGCATCAAAGGAGTGGGCCCGGCCATTGCTGCAAAAATCCGCGAACTGATCGAGACCGGGCAAATGGCAACGCTTGAAAAATACCGTGCCCAGACCCCGCCTGGCGTTCGGGAAATGCTTGAGATCGGCGGTTTCGGGCCCAAAAAAGTGCGGCAGGTCTGGCAGGAAATGGAGATCGAAAATCCCGGCGAACTTTGGTATGCCTGCAATGAAAACCGCCTTGTGGAATACAAGGGTTTTGGCTTAAAAACCCAGGAAGCGCTAAAAAACAAACTTGCTTATTTTTTCAGCAGCCGCGGCAAACTACACCTCGACACTGCATTGGCGGAAGCCGAAGCGCTGTGTCATTTTTTGATCTCTAAATATCATGATATCGTTCTGGAACCCGTTGGCGAAGTGCGCCGGAGATGCCCGATTGTCGAGTCGGTGGAGATTTTGACCGCTTTTGACGGAAATATTCCGGAAGCCTTTGAGGGATCAGAATTTATGGCCGAGAAACGCGACGACGGCAAGATCATGGTTCAGCATGGCGATGGCGCTGCAGTGATTTTGCATCAATGTCTTCCTGCAGAATGGGGCTCCAAGTTGTTCAAACACACCGGCTCAGCAGCATTTTTGGAAGGTTTTGTGAAGGAAAATCCGGGGGTAGATTTCAAATATTTGTCCAGTGAAGAAGCCGTTTTTGAAAAAGCAAAATCGGCGTATGTTGTACCAGAACTGCGCGAAACCCCGGAAATTCTACAGGCGAAAAATCAGGTCCAACTCATTCAGGACCAGGACTTAAAAGGCATACTTCACGTCCACACTACTTACAGCGACGGTCTGCATACCCTCCGCGAAATGTGCGAGTATACCCGCTCGCTCGGCTATGCCTACATTGGCATCACAGACCACAGCCAATCCGCTTTTTATGCCCACGGCTTGAAACCCGACCGGGTGCTGGCGCAGATGGAGGAGATAGAAAATTTGAATGCCGAACTTGCCCCTTTCCGGATTTTCAAAGGTATTGAAAGCGATATCCTGAACGATGGCTCGCTGGATTATGACGATGCATTGTTGGAAAAATTTGATTTCGTTATTGCTTCGGTACACTCCAATTTAAGGATGAACATTGAGAAGGCAACGCAGCGCGTTGTGCGGGCCATCGAGCATCCATGCACCACCATTCTTGGTCACCCGACCGGACGACTTTTGCTCAGCCGGGAGGGATATCCACTCGACTGGGACGCGGTGTTTGAAGCCTGTGCAAAACATAAAGTCAGCATAGAACTCAACGCAAACCCTCGTCGGCTGGATCTGGACTGGACCCTGATTCCCAGAGCTTTGGCCCACGGGGTTCTTATCAGCATCAACCCGGATGCGCACAGCAAAGACGGTATCTTGCACACCCGGTATGGCGTGATGGTGGCAAGAAAAGGTGGGCTGATGGAAGCGGGGTGTTTGAATGCTGAGCTTGGGATATTTGGAAATTAGGATACTATGTGTCCTGATGTGGTTAAAAAATACTGCCATATTACCTGCAAATCCCCCATTTTTGACCAATGAAAGTCCAAATTCGTTACTGTTTTCATTTCATGTTTCTGGCAATCGTAGTTGCGAAGACCGCTGCTCAGCCACCGTACACAGGTGCTCGCTTAGCCCTTTTCGACGTTCAAATTTTACAGCAGAAGAACCAGAACCTAAGCCTCCGCTGCCGAATGGCCAACACAGGTCGCCAAGTCCTTGGAACAAAGAAAACAGCTGCGGAAATGGTGGTAGAATTCGACACGATTGGATTGCCCAGTCTGTTGCGCGGTCACGAGTCGGCCATCGCAATGGCGGCGCGAGACAATTGCCCCAGGCTCAAGCCGGGCGAAATGTCCGAACCAATTTGGCTGGATGTGCGCCTCAGTTCCCGCGAAAATATACCCATGACTGGAACCTTTGGTTGCGCCGAAATCGTGATTGATACAGCATTTGTAGAGGAATGGGGGGAGCGCAGCATGCGCATCCGGTTCTTCTTAAAAAATACCGGAAATGCACCTGCCCGTTTTTTTTCTAAAAACGCCGAACCCCTTGTAAATCTGTACTTTGTGAGTGGCACTAAGCTCACCAGAGGCGCCATTCCTGCCGGGAGCACGAGCATTAAAAAAGGCCGTGAAACTCTGGACGGGC
>JAUSMG010000117.1 GCA_030645295.1 Saprospiraceae bacterium
TCTAAATCAGTTCTAAGCATCAATCGAACCATCAAACCAAACGCCCAAATCGAACCAATCGAATCAATCCCACAATCGAATCAATTCAACCATGCTCGGTTTCCGTTTTACAGACTACAAGCCCGATCCGAATCAAAGCACCTTTGATCGGCTTTTTAAGATATTTCAGGAACTCATGTTGTATACCTCAGGCGATGTGTACGAGGCATTGTCGTGGCTGAACGAACTCGATCGCGAGTACAAACTCACGACCGACGAATATGGCATGGGCGATTTCATCAATGAATTGAAAGAAAGAGGCTACATCCGGCCTGATGGCGAGGCAGAAGGCGGCATGGGTCCGACCTCAAAACTTGAAATTAGCCTGCGTCAAAAAAGTCTCGACGATATTTTTGGCGACTTGAAAAAAGCCAAAAGCGGGCAGCACAATACGGGCGCCATTGGTCGGGGCGACGAACATACTTCAGACGTTAAACCTTACGAATTTGGGGATAATCTGGAGAATCTTGCGATGACGAATTCGTTGCAAAACGCGTACATCAACCACGGCATCGACGAATTCAACCTCACCCAGGATGATCTGGAGGTGCATGAAACGTATTTTCAGAGCCAAATGTCGTCCGTACTGATGATTGACATTTCTCACTCAATGACCTTGTATGGGGAGGATCGCATTACGCCCGCTAAAAAAGTGGCGCTTGCCCTGGCAGAATTCATCCGTACCCGTTTTCCAAAAGACACCCTGGATATCATCGTTTTCGGCGACGATGCCTGGCCCATTGAACTGAAGGATCTGCCTTACCTCACCAATGGCGAATACCACACCAATACAGTGGCCGGATTGGAGTTGGCGCTGGACATTTTGAAAAAGCGCCGTAATCCCAACCGGCAGATCTTCATGGTCACCGATGGCAAGCCGACCTGCCTGAAAATCGGAAAAAATTATTACAAAAACTCTTTCGGACTAGACCGCAAGATCATCAACCGGTGCCTGAGCCTTGCACTTCGCTGCAAAAAAATGGGGATTCCGATCACTACGTTTATGATTGCCCGCGACCCTTATCTCATGCGTTTTGTGGAATCTTTTACCCAAACGAACAATGGAACCGCGTTCTATTCCAGTCTGTCGGGCTTGGGTTCGTTCGTGCTGGAGAATTATAAAAAACGGAAGAAGCGCTGACGTTTTGGCATCCTGGCTCCTGAAACAGGCTCCAAATGAGCCTGTTCGCCCCAGTGGGGGCACACCTAAAACGGGTACCCAAAAGAGAAATTCCAGTTCAAATTTTCCTTGCGCCAACTGCGCTGGCCAAAATGAAGTCCATCTGCCACCCAGCGCTGGCCTTCGGGCAGGTAAGGTTTTGACAAAGGGACGGCCAGATCAAGCCGCAGCACAAAGAAGCCCAGGTTCACCCGCAGTCCCACGCCCGTACCCACAGCCAACTCTTTGTAAAACCGGTTCAGCCTGAAGTGCGAAGCCTCGGTAGCGCCTGGTCCGGAGGTAAGCCAGATATTTCCGGCATCCACAAAAAAAGCGAGTTCGGGATAGCGTCCGATGGGCATCCGATACTCTATACTGCTCTCAATCAATAGATTACCAGTGTAATTCCCCACTTTTATTCTTCCTGAACTGGTATCGCGAGGAACACTTCCCGGCCCCACCGTACGTGGTGGAAATGCTCGTACACTGGATGCTCCACCAATCACAAAGCGATCCAGTAAAGCAATCGTACCATTGGGTCGGAGCGGTATGCCTGCGCCAACCGCCATCCGGAAAGCGAGCACGTTGCGTGCGTCTGTTTTTTGGTATTGGCGGTAATCGGATTCCACAAAAAGGTTGAGCGGACTTGCCAATGGATAATCGGCGGGCAGGTATCGGTTGCCAACGTAGCCACTCGCCTGTGCTGCAAATCGCTGCCGGAAATAAACGGTAAGCCTGCGGGCCGGTTCCAATCGCTGATCGAAGGTAAAGGTGTAATTAGGCTTGTATTCCAGGAAGGTCAAAAGTGCACGGGCTGCCCCGGTAGAGTCGTTGGGGATGTCACGGATCAATTGTTCTCGAATGCTTTGTTTACTCGTGGTCGAATATTGCAGCCCCAGACTAAGCGGATTGGCTGCCTGAACCATCGAGCCCCGGCGATTCTTTTTCCACAAATAACCGCCCTCTGCTCCGATGCGCTGAAAACTCAACCCAAATTGTCCCAACTCTGGCAAATTGTAGCGAAACCGGTTGGTTTCATGGCGGAGACTAAACAGGGTTGCACCAAACGCGAGGGGCCGTTTTTCCGGCAAAAACAGCATATAGGGCAAACTGAGGCGTGTGGAAGCATCGCTAACCAGAAAATCCTCGAAGTCAAAATTATCTCTGTTGGTGCGGAGGTAAGCTCCATTGAGGGATACCTGAAATGCTTCGGCGCCCCGAAAAATATTGCGATGGTAGTAGGCCGCACCCATCCGCAATCCATAATAGAATCCGGGCGAAAATACCGCAGACAGTGTGCCTTCTACCCGCTCCGGGCGGTAAGGAGTAAGGTATATTCGCGCATCTAGCAGGGTGTCAGATAGTGCTGAGACATCGAAGCGAATGTTGACAAATTTGTACAAATTCAGGTTCAACAGCCGATGAATCGTTGTCTGGTAGTCAATATTAGAGTATAATTCACCGCAACGCAGGAAAATCTGCTGGTTCAACACCTCTGGCCTGGTAGGCATGTGCTGAAAGACATACTGCACACAGCCGAAACTCAGCGTATCCGTTTGTAAATGAGTGGAGTCGGTTTGTTTGGCGAGATCATAATCCGGATAAACCGTGACGGATGCAATCCGATATTGTTGGCGTTCGTGTGCTCCTACTTCGTCTTTTATACGCAAAGTCAGGTTAATGTCGCCAGGTGGGTGGAGCGTATCTGCTATAAATAACAGATTATCAGGCGAAAAGTAGTACCAGCCGTGGTTGCGCAGGGTGTCGGACAAACGTTGACGCTCTGCGATAAGGTTTTCCAGATAATAAGGTTGTGGAGGCTGAACCAGCGATTCTGATTGTAGATTATGGATCCTGCGAGTCAGGGTACAGGAGTCAGCGGGATACGTCACCTTGTCGACCAATTCCCGTGGGCTTCGCACCTGAACCGCATAGTGCAATTTCATTTTCTTCCTTCCCGGCTTTTCAGTGGAGATGATCTTCACTTTGAAAAAACCATCGTTGGCAGCGCGTTCGATCAGCAGTTCCCGATGCCGGTTGGCTGTCTTGGGCTCGTATAAAATGGGCGCTTCGCCGAATCGGTTGGCTATGAAACTACCAATACTCTTAGGGCGGCTGTTTTTGAACATGTTATACAGGACCAGCCGGGGCCGCATCCCAAGGATCTTTTTGTTGGGACGGGGCAGGATGACCGCTTTTTTCAGGTCGGATTTGAGTAGTTTGGTTGAGCCTATCCCTTCCTCTTTTTTGATCTTGATCTTAGCGCCATTATAGAGGCGCTCTCCTTTTTGAAGATGACCGGTTCCGGTGCAGGCTGAACCCAGCAGCACTGCAAAGGCCAGCAAGGCGATGATCTCCAGTAGATAATAACGTGCATTCATGAGTTTGCGACTGTTGGTCTGTAAAGCTCATTTTTTCTTGCCTCCAAACTCCTTCGTGAGAATAAATCCCGCACCCGAATTGCGCAGATTGGCCGAAGAAGCATTGAGCAGTTCAAAGCCCCGTTCCGAAAAAACTGTAATTTTAAAATTGCCCTTGGGGGTTAGCGCGTATTCCACCGAAGCATTTTCCAAAGCACTGGTCGCGTCTGCGCCATTTCCACCCACAGAAGTCCCCCCGGAAAGTTTAAAGGTCAGGCGGTCTTCAAAGAAGGATTTTTGCAGGCGCAGCTGGTAATTGGTCGTGCCCTCTGCCTGGCCTGCCCCGATGTTGGTGGAACCTTCCGTAGTGGCAAAATCAACATCTATAAAGGTAAGATACTGATCAGCCAATGCATTGATTTGTCCCGTCAGAAAACTGGTCAACCCAGTTTGCAGCGGGTTGGCGCCAGTGTTTACACTGATAGAGCCAACCGATTCTCCTATAAAATTCCGCAGCAGTAGCACCCCAAATACTTGTCGCGACAACAAATTTTTATCCTGATTCACATTGCTCAAAGCACTCTCCACCATCCCGGTTTGTTGGTTTCCAAAATTTGTACCGAGGCCTGCTTGCGTTTCCGAAGAGGGGTAAATAAATTCGAAACTGACGTCGGGATGTGTCGCCGAACCTTTCAGTGTGGTTTGCAAAAAGAAGGTCTGGGGTCTGCGGTAAAGGGCCGTTTCTTCAGCTGATGCAATAGATAACTGATTGACTACTAAAGGATAAGGAGATGCTTTAAATTTGTACCGCGCCCGCAGATCCAATTCCGGCTGACGAATATCACCCGTCCAGGTAATGGAACTTCCGCTGCTCACATCAAAACTGCGCTTCACCACAGATTGATAGGAATAATTGTACACCCCGCGAACCAATTCCATCCGCCCGACCAGTGTCATGTTGCCATTGGACAAAATGTCCAGCTGCAGTCGCCCGGTCGCTTTTCCCCGAAAATCATCTCCGGTGACTGGATTGATCACGCTATTGATGGTCAGGTTTGAATCAATTTCGATGCTGGCACTAAGGGTAAAAAGTTGTTTATTGACTGGCGCATCATAAATGGCAGGCCGAACAAACTTGCGGGGTGGTGGCAAAAAAAACACAATGCCTTCGTGTTGCAATGCCTGGGTGGCGACATCATAAACGTATGTAAAACTGGATTCTTTAGCCGTTTTGAGTACCAATTTGATATCGGGTTGACTCAATGGACCACGGATCGTTCCATCCAGGGAGACAAACAGTTCTCCGAAATACACCGGATTCTGCTGTCTGGTGGAGTTCAGTACCTGCCAACGGTCTGCGTGCAGGCTTAGATTGGTCTGAATGTCCGTCCAGTCCTTGGAACTTAGTTTACCATTGACCTCCAAGGTTTTGCCAAACGGATCGCGCAAGGTCAATCCGTCCAGTATTACGCCCGTTTCCGTAAACTCAAGCGGGGTTTCACTCAATTGGTACCGTACATTGGTGAGCGCAGGCCTGAAAAAAGTCTCGTGCAATTGCATTTTACCACGAACCTGTGGGGCATCCGAGGTTCCTTTTATTTTCAAATGCGCTTCAGCCCAACCTTCCAATTCCAGGAATAAACTGGTTACGAAAACGTCGAAATTATTGTAGTTCAGCCGTTCTATATCCACCGCCAGATCCAGTGCGGTTTTGTTGTTCTTCAACTTACGCGTTGTTCCTTCTACCTCGATGGACTGGCCATTCCCCTTCAATTTTAGATTCTGAATGTCCATTCCACCTGACGCAACACGAATTTCGTTGTCCGCATCTACGGTCCATTCATTGTAATCTATGACTTGACGCGGGGACAGCGAGATCCGCGTTTCTTTGGTTTTTCTGTTCAGCAATGCCTGCACGCCCAGCAAAAACCGGTCGTGTCCATCAGTTCCTCTGGCTTTGAACGAGACCTCTGTGTTATTGGCCAAAAAGCGTCCGTTCAGGATGCCGTTTTCAAAAAAATCCAGTTCGCCACGCTTCACCAATGGGGTTGTCATCACAAATAATGCTGCGGTATCACCAGCATAAGCCCGAACATTCAAGGAATCAACATCCCATTCTCGGTAAATGATCTTTGGCGCATGAACGGTGAGGTTGAAATAGTTGCGCTGTCCCACCAGGGAGCCTTCTAGTTTTACAGGGTCAAGTTTCGTCAATCCCGGCACCAAACCAGTGGTCAAAACCTCCGTTCGCAACAGTTGCAATTGCACCGAAAGTGAATCCGTACTCACCGGCGGCAGATACGCTGTTCGATCCACCGCAAAGTATTGGTCTGCAATATTGGTGATGGTGGTGGACAGGTCGGGCAAGGAAAAATAACCCTTGATCTCCCCTTGAAGCCAGTCGGAGCTAAAGTCTATATGGTTGTGGCGATTGTCCAGTTTGATGTCAAGGGTCAGGTCCCCCGGATTAATGTGGACGGTATCATATTGTAGATCAATCGTTTCGATCTTTACCTGTGCCGTTAGAGTGTCCACTGACAAACCCTCAGAATGTGATAAAATGCGCATACAAACCGTGGTAGGCCGGTTGGCCCAGCCAAAGGACCGCATGTCTATACAGTTTAATGCAACATCCAGATCCAACACTGGTATGGCCGTGGTAAAATCACCCACTGCCCGAATCCGAACGGCAGCCCGTTCATCAGGCGATTGCAAACCACCGCTGAATCGCTTGCCTTTTACATCGCCATCAAAGGTGATGTCGCGCAGGATGAGATTATCCCAGATAAGCGAATCAAATTTTCCGGCCAATTGAAGGTTTGCTGTTTTGCCAATTTGAAAGCCCTCCCCACTTACATGCGCCCTGAAGCCTACCGTTTTAAGCGGCCGCAACATGGTATCCACTGCCAGTTGATTGACCTGAAGGTTTTGGGCCACCAGATCCATTTGATAGGTACTGTCGATCAGGGTTCCATCCAGGAAAATTTGCCCCCATTTGCCCAATCCAAGTTTAACCTTTCCCACGGCATCCCTAACGGAACCCTTCGCCTGTCCATCCACTTGCACAAAATCGGGCAAACGAATCACTTTGTTGACGATTGAATCCGGCAAATAACCCATGATCTCCTGCCGGGCCAGCGAACCGTCAAAGGTTACATCAAAACCCAGTTTTTCTGGGGTCCTGACATTGTTTAATCTTCCTTTAAATGCAACCTGACTAATAATGCCGGCACGGTGCAGCTTAAATTTCAAATCCGAATTAAGGGCTGCAAGAGTACCCCTCAAGGTACCGCTGGCCTGCAACAGATCGGGAAACCGTAGATCTTTGGCCGCTAAAAAAGCAAAGAAATTATGGGGCGCGTCCAGTTGGCGAATTTGCAAGTTCATGCGCATTCGATCCGGGTTGCTCAATTCATTCATGGAGCCAGCCAGGTCAAACAGGAGCGGCGGACCATCGACATCTGGAAAAGTGGCGCCGGTTTGTAATGCTCCCAGCGTTCCCTGTATCGACAATTGCAGACTATCCATGCTGCCTTTCAAAGTGCCGGAAGCACTCAAATAAGCCGGCAATGGCTGTGCTAAAATGCTGTCCCTGGGCATATCTCCCACGGACATCCAGCGAACCAGATCGGATCTGTTGGTTTTTAATTGACTGATATTCAGGTTCATGCCCAATTTTTTGGGCTCGGTCAGTCGCTGGACAGCGCCCGAGAAATTAGCGACCGTGCCACTTCCTGCCAGAAAACGTATGTTATTGGTTTGCAGGTTTTCCAGCCAGCCACTCAGATTGCCCGATACCTCGTAAGGCATATCCTGAAGCCGGGATAAGGCCTGATTTTCCTGCGGCGGCAGCACCACAATGAGGTCGCCAATGACGCCTTTAAGCTGCCGCAATTGTACCTGCATCCGATCAAAAGTTGCCTGGCGGTTTTTATGCAACAGTATATCCCCGTTGAGGCTGGTTTGATTCAGGCTGGCCAGGACGTTTTTGAGTTCGATGCTTCCTGGGGTGACCCGAACAGAAGCCTGCAGCGAATGGAGTTTTACACCACTTTTATCATTGCCGGATAAAGCATTGGCGCTTACGATCAAGGTGTCATTTTGGAACGCGAAATCGGGCAAATGAGCATTGAGATCGCTGAGGCTGAGGTCGCCACCATTGAGGTGCCCGGGAGTTGGAATAACTTCCGGATCCCGGTAAGCGATGGCGCTGTTTTCTATTGCAATACCCTGAGCCTGAATGCCCAATAAATCATTGGCTGAGCGAAGCCGGAACTGATCAATTTTTGTTTTTACCAGATTGGCATCAATTGCCCGCTCCGGAGTAGAATAGATCAGGTGAGAACAGGCGATGTCCCCGTTTTTCAACAGGATTGTGTAGGCTGGATCGGGCTTGCCGTTGTTTATGGATTTCTTTTTTTGGATCAGTTTAATATCTGAATCTGCCAATGCAAAACCGTCCAGCTCAAAATACAGTTTTTTAAGGTCAACTTTGAACAGGGTTGTTTTTGCTGTTCCAACATAGGCCTGCGTAGTACTTTCGGCATCATCATCCTGCAGCAGAAAATCTACCCTTTTGAGGTGCAGCACCACCAGATCGAGTTGTAATTTCCAGGGGGAAGCGCTGGTATCTTTGGGCGCCGTTGAGGAGGAATCAGCCACGAACGCTCGGATCACAAAATCATAATTGGAAATACTGTCTTTGGTGTGGAGATGAACTCCGGCATCTTCCAGGCTGATATCCTGCAATTCAATGGTTTGATTCAACAACTTCCACATGCCGATGGAGACCACCAATTTGCCGATACGGGCCAGGGTGTCGCCCTGTTGATCCGGCAACACAAAATTTTCTAATGAAACCGTGGTTGGAAAACGCACCCGAACAGCTCCAACTTCTACTTTGGTTCCCAGTTTTTTCTGCAAAAATGTTTCTGCGGCTTTGGTAAGACGCTGCTGTACAGCTGGTAAAGTGAGGGCATAAAAAACAGCCGTTGTCAGCAGGAGCAGAGCAAGACAAATGTAGAGCAAGAAGCGCAACAGCTTCCTCCAACGGGATTTTTCTTTTAGATGGGCAGGCATATTCAATCAGCGTCGAAGGTGGGGTATTTGGCGCATTATACAGTTATATAATTCGGGGAAAATATTGCACAATTCATTTATTCTGTGCGGATTGGCTGTTAACACAAAAAGAACTGCCCGGCAAGCTAGTTCGCTACCGGGCAGAATCTTTCACAATATACCTCAACTAAATGAAACTCATTCTTAAGGATTCGGCTCACACAGTGCATTGGCAGCGCGCTCACCAGAAGGAATTGGCCAGATGTAGGCCGTCGAAGAAGCATCGATGGCGGCAATGTTGGCTTTGCCTGGCAATGGGCTGAGCAAACGCAGACAATCCTGATTTCGGAAGCCTTCCCCTAAAAATTCAATACGGCGCTCCGTCAGGATTTGGCTGGTCAAAGCACCCGCAGATGCAAAACCTACCAGATCATATACCGTTGCAGCATCCGAGCGACCGTGTACAGCGTTGAGCAAATCCACCGCACGTTGGCTCAAACCATTTACACGCGCTTCTGCTTCAGCAAGGTTGAGCAATACCTCGGCATAACGGATAACCGGAGCATAATCGAGATGTTCTGCGCCTGCCGGGAATTTGTTCAAATACCATTTGCTATTCGGCGTGTTAAAGAACACAAACTGACGACGCGCGTCTGCAACGGTGAAATTCACAGAATCGCCAATAATTCCAGCCTTGTTCAAAGAATAATCACCAATACCGCGTGGACCAGGATTATAATAGCTACCCAGACCATTTTGTGTGCCGGGCAAGTCATTGCTGGTAAACGGCATCGAGAAGATACTTTCTGTCGTGGTGTAAGGTGTGCTGAATACAGCCTTCACATTGGCTTGCAATTCGTGCGCAACACCAGAAGCAGCCTTGAAAGGAGCAGTGGCCGGCACAATTTTGTTGGCCTCCGTAATGACATCGCCGTAGCGTTGCATATTCAAATATACCCGCGTTTTGAAAGCGATGGCCGAGTTTTTATGCGCACGGGTGGTATTCAACAATGCATTGGCTTGAGTAGACAATAGGTTCTGCTCTGCAAAATCCAGGTCCATGAGGATCTGGTCATACACCTGAGCCACTGTGCTCCGGGCCAGATCGTTGTTCCCAGGGCCTGTTTCTGCACGCAAACGCAATGGCACGCCCAATTGAGCACCATTACCATCAGCGTATGGACGGCAATAGAGCATTAAAAGGCTATGGTAGCATACTGCACGAATAAAGCGGGCTTCTGCTATGTAGGAATTGACTTTTGTATCGTCGCCTACCACTGCCCGGTTTGCTTCAGCACCTTCAATAAAGATATTGCAGCTGTTGATGGTGTAATAAACACTGTTCCAGAGGTTGTTTACATCGTTGATATTAGACTCAGCAACCGTGTGGTTCCAGACGGAGAATCCCGTCACATTGTTCGACGTTTCGTTGATGAATTCCTCTGCACGAATGTCGCCGTAAACGATATAGCGGCTGCCATAGAAGGCGCCATTTTTCATGGCATCGTATAAGCCGTTGAGCAGACTAACAAAACGGTCAGGGGTGGAGAATGCGGTGACATCAGAAAGATTGTTTTTCGGCGCAGGGTCGAGGAGATCTTTCTGGCAAGCGTTGGGAAGCAACAGCGCAACCAACGCTATAAGCAAGACGGAGGTTTTTTTATAAGCTTGCATGGTATTTTTCATTGCAATGAGTTTTAGAAAGTTGAATTAGAATCCTAGGCTCAAGCCAATAGTGAAGGTTTGAGCCATTGGAACGGTATTGCGGTCAATCCCAGGCGCTGAGTTGCTGTTACCGTTGGTTGAAACTTCCGGATCCGTTCCGGAGTAATCTGTAAACAGGAACGCATTGTTGACCGTACCATATACCCTGAGGCTGGCAATGTCTGCCTTATCCAAAATGTTGGAGGGCAGGCGGTATCCAAGCGTCACATTGCGGATACGGAGGAAGTCGCCTTTTTCCACGTTTTCAGAAATTGGAATAGCAGAACCGTTGGATACGTTGTCACCGAATACTACGCGCGGAATTGAACCATCAGTATTGGTTTCCGTCCAGCGGTCCAGCACGTCAACGTGGTTGTTCCAGAAGCGTTGGTCGCGCATACCGGCTTTGCTGCCGTTATAGATGTAGTTGCCTCCTGCATAGTTGATCTGAATGTTAAGATCAACCGGGCCATACGTGAAGGTGTTGTCCCAACCACCAAACCATTTGGGCAGTGTCGGGCCCCAAGCTTTACCATCGCTAATTAGTGAAACCGCCGACACGACCGTACCATCGTCCACGCGTGTCCAGCGGGAAGCGGCAGGAGCTGCATGGTTATATTGCACCCGGGTTCCGTCTTTTTTAATGTAAATTCGTTGACCGTTGGCCGAGTTTACCCCATCCGTTTCCACTGCGTAAATCACACCAATAGATTCGTTTACACGGATGAGACTGGTCGTTTCAAGCCCGGAGGTTTGCGCAAGAATATCCGCATTCCCTTGAGCAAGTGAAATCACCTCATTTTTCATAAAGGTAATGTTTGCATTGCTGGTCCAGGCAAATTTACCCTTGCGAAGCACGGTAGCGCTCAAGCCGAATTCATGGCCTGTGTTTTCCATGGAACCGATGTTAATGGCGATCACGTTACCAGGTATACCTTTAGAAGGCGCCTGTGGTGCATTGAGGATAAGTCCGTCGATCAGGTTGTTGAAAAAGGTATATTCTCCCTGAATACGGTCATTGAAAAGACCAAATACTACCCCGATGTCCGTCTTTTTGCTTGACTCCCAGGTGAGTTCGCGGTTGCCTGCCTGGCTAAAGAAGAAGGTCGGCGCGGCAGCGTACAATCCAGATCCATAAAGGCTCAAAGAAGCGAAGTCGTTGATACCGTTGGCATTACCTACTGTACCATAACTACCACGAAGCTTAAAAAAGTTCACGGTGTTGCTGAGTGACCCTTTCCAAAATTCCTCTTCCGAGATATTCCAGCCCGCAGATGCGCCCCAGAAGGTGCCTTTTTTGTTGCCCGGAGCATAAGCAGAATATTCATCCTGACGGACATTGGCGGTCAGATAGTAGCGGCGGTTGAACTCATAGTTCAAACGTCCAAAGTAGGAAAGCAAGTAGTTTTCACCCTGGAAATTACCGCTCGGGTTGTTGGTAGTGAAGTTGCCCTGATAGGTCGAAAAGAATGGGTCAGCCACCTGTGTGCGCTGTGCACCCCAACCTTCCGCGGTAGTGTATTGCTGTTCATTTCCAACGAGTAGCCCGAAGGTGTGAAGATCTTTCAAGGTCACGTCATAAGTAGCGAGATTTTGCCAGTTCCAACGTTTGTTCTTGATAAGTACATTGGCGGCCAGACCATTTTGGCCAAAACCGTCCCCATGGAGGGGCGACCAATAGGTTTGGTTGTTAACCGAAAGGTTGTCAATGCCATAAAGGGTCTTCACTTTAAGTCCATCCAGGATTTCCAGTTGTCCGTAAACGGATGCCTGAATCTGGTCAGCCTCAGAAGTGTAGCGGTTCAAGTCAATGATCGGCAGTGCATTTGCAAAACCTACAGGCTGTTTGTTTTTACCCTGTCCGAGTTGGTTGTTTGTCGTGATGTTGTATTTGGCATTGCCTTCCAGCAAATTACCATTTGCATCATAACGGAACGGACTAACCACCGGAGCGGTGACGAATGCCAGGCGACCAATACCGGAGGTCGCAAAAGCCTCGCCCGGCAACGAACCAGTGTTGGGTGCGCTATTGTTGTTGTTGGCATATCCCATGGAACCTCCAAGGGTAATGCGCTTGGTCAGTTTATGGTCGAGGTTGAGGCGACCCGAAAGACGCTCAAATTCGTTGGCCACGATCATGCCCTCCTGACGGGTGTAGCCCATGGACAAGTAATAAGTGGTTTTATCCGAGCCGCCGGAAAAGCTCAGACCATGGTTGTGCTGGAATGCACTTCTGTAGATGTGATCCGCCCATCGTGTATCGACTTGCTGTCCATTGATGGTGTCAAGGAAATATTGCGGGCCAACAAGATTGTTATTGGCAGCCGCTTCGTTTTTGATCTCAACATACTCCTGTGCATTCAACACATCTGGTACACGCACTGCGTTGGTCCATCCAAGCCAGGTATTGTAGTTGACCCGGGTCTGGCCATTTTTACCCCGTTTGGTGGTAATCAACACGACCCCTGCACTCGCCCGCGAGCCATAAATGGCAGTAGCAGATGCATCTTTTAGAATGTCAATGGTTTCAATGTCGTTTGGATTGATGTTCGACAGTGGGTTATTGGCTGCGGAGTTGCCAAAACTGCCTGTAAATGTCGGCACACCGTCAATGACGACCAGTGGGAAAGAACTCAAGTTGATGGAGTTGATGCCTCGGACACGAATCACTGGCGGATTATTCAGCACACCATTGGGGATGTTGATATTCACCCCGACAGCGCGGCCTTGCAGCAATTGGTCAAAACTCTGTGCCGGAAGTTGTGCAATATCACTCCCTTTAATGGAGGATATGCTTCCGGTGATCGCCCGTTTTTGCTGGGTGCCGTAGCCTACCACAACAACCTCCTGCAAAGTAGCGGGGTTGACCTCCAAGGAGATGTTGTAACTACTTTCAGTAGTTAAGGGTACTTCTTTGGTAAGATACCCGGTGTAAGAAACCTTGAGAACGGTGGCACTGCTCGGAACCGAGATTTTAAAAGTGCCATCGACATCGGTAACGGCGCCAGAAGAGGAGCCGGGCGCAATAACGGAGGCGCCAATAAGCGGCTCTCCTTGTTCGTCGGTGACCTTCCCAGCCACATTGCGTTGTGCTAATGCCAGCGAACTGCCCATGAGGAACAGTGCCAGCCCAAGTAGAACTTGCTTCATACAATGAAAGTTGATTTGGTTAGAAAAATTAGTAACTGCCTGTTAATCGGTTATCTTAGGGCAAAACCCCTTATTCAGAATAAATAAGGGTGTCAGTATTGGACGTCAGTAGGTAAGCAAGAAAGCGGGGCAAATAAAGGCACATTTTTGATTTCGTACCAGTGTCTCCACTTTTTTTTTAAAATTCTGCTATTTCTGGTCTTTTCAAACTCAAAAAAGGCCAAAAAATCAACGGCAATGGTTGCCTGATTTAGAGCACTTAAGCAACAGAGCCCTATTATTTTGTGATCCTCTCCACCAGTCGGATCGCATTGGATATCCGCTCCTCAAAGTCGCCCTTAATAATTTCAAAGTTCAAGCCGCGACTTTCCAGCTCCTGGCGCAGTCGCTCGAACATCCATTCCCGCTGTCCTTCGAATTCCCGCAGCCCGTCGTTTACCCAGGGTATGTCGGGGGCACAAAGCAGGTACAAGTCATACCTCCGGGAATGATCCGCCCAAAAGATCCAGGGCTGACATTTGCCCTTGAAATAAATTTCACTCCACAACTGGGTGACGATCAATTCGGTATCACAAAAAAGGATCCGGTTGGCTTGTAAGGCCATTTTATCTTCGCGGTATAATTGTCCGCCTGCCACATGTGCAAAATCGAGTTCGCTAGAATCCATACCGAATTTTTCGCAGTAGGTACGTCCATATTCTTCTACAAAAACGGTGTTGAAATGCAAGGCCAATTGCTCGGCGAGGTAACTTTTGCCACAACTTTCAGGGCCGACCAGCGCGATGCGCCGGAGGTAGTGAGGACGAACATTTTGAGGCAATAAATCCCAGTGTGCATGTGGGTTTTCCCGAATTAACGAAGTTTCTATGGGGAAATTTATCCGTTCGGGGTCAATCGTAATATGCTGTATTCCAAAACTTTGGGCAAAGCGTTTTTGTTTTATCCCGCTTTCAAACAGAAGTTTAGGTTTGTCTGAAAAACTCCTCAGGATCATCTCCACCTTTTGCATCGAACTTGCCGATTCTATAGGGATAGAACTTTCGGGAACTTGCGTTGAAGTCGAACCAATGACATGGCGCACATCCAACTCCGGAAACGTGCTTTTAACCCAATGGTACCGCAGCCAGCCCGGTATTGCAGCTGAATGCTGAGATAGGACCAGCACCGTCAGACCATTGCATTTTTTGCGTGCATGCTGAATCAGGAACTCATGTCCCCGATGGAGAGGGGCAAATTTTCCTAGGATAAAACCGTGGTTCATGATAATTCGTGTCGTTGGACATTTGGCGTTAGACTACTTTTGCGCGCCTAACCGTATCCCGGAACGCTGTTCCGGGCCATTAAAAAATTACTAAAGATATTTCCCGGAACAGCGTTCCGGGTTACATAATGCCCGGAACAGCGTTCCGGGTTACAAAAATACTCGTCGTGCCAAGCAGAACATCCACCACAAAGAAAGTTCAAAAAACGGGCAACCAATCCTCTATTCCACGAGAAATCCTTGAACAAGCCTTCCGTTTCATGGCAACCGCCAAAGCCATGACCGATATCTACGAGGCCAATTTCAAGTTCGTGAGCAAGTATGTCCATGCCACCTCGCGCGGGCACGAGGCCATCCAACTCGCCGTTGGGATGCAACTGCACCCACAGGACTACGCCTACCCGTACTACCGGGACGACAGTATGCTGCTGGGCATGGGCCTCCGCCCGTATCACCTCATGCTGCAATTGATGGCCAAACGCGATGATCCTTTTTCGGGCGGACGTACCTACTATTGTCACCCATCATTGCGCGATGAAAATTTCCCAAAAATACCCCACCAAAGCAGCGCCACAGGTATGCAGGCCATCCCAGCTACCGGAGCGGCCATGGGTTTTTGGTACCATGAGAAAATGGGGACCCTGCCCTTGGGAAGTTCCAAAAACGGCAAAGCATACCATACAGAAACGGCGGTCAATTTAGATAATCCCTACCCCTATCACCATAAAGAACTAAAGGAAATTGACGCCAAGCCTGGACTCGTTGTTTGCTCTCTTGGGGACGCTTCCGTCACAGAAGGTGAAATCGCGGAGGCATTCCAAATGGCTGTACTGAAAAAACTACCCATTCTGTATCTCGTGCAAGACAATGGCTGGGATATCTCCGCCAATGCGGCAGAGACCCGCGTTGCCAATGCTGCTGAATATGCTAAAGGCTTTCCCGGCCTGGAGGCGGTAAGCATTGAAGGCAATGATTTTGCCGAATGCTGGACCACTGTACAGGATATTCTGGGAAAAATACGGAAGGAAAGAAGGCCATTTTTGCTTCATGCACGGGTGCCGCTCCTCAACCATCACACCTCCGGAGTACGAAAAGAATGGTATCGGGATGATCTGGCAGAACACGCCCAACGCGACCCCTACCCTATTTTGATAAAACGCTTGCTGGAAAACGGTTTCTCTGAAAAGGAAATCCAACAAATTGAAAATGAGGCGATTAAAACCGTAGCGGTGGACTTCAAACTTTCCAAAAACGCAGAAGACCCCAGGCCGGAAGACTTGTTTACCCACGATTATACCCCTACCCCCGTCCTGAAAGAACGTGGCGAACGCAGCCCGGCAAATGGTGAAACCAAGGTAATGGTGGACTGTGCGCTTTTTGCCATTGAGGAATTAATGCGAGAATACCCCAATTGCCTGCTGTATGGCCAGGATGTGGGTCGAAGACTTGGCGGAGTTTTCCGTGAGGCGGCAACTTTGGCCGAAAAATTTGGCGATCACCGCGTGTTCAATACGCCCATTCAAGAGGCCTTTATTGTAGGCAGCACGGCAGGAATGAGCGCCGTTGGGCTTAAACCCATAGTTGAAGTTCAATTTGCGGACTATATCTGGCCAGGATTGAATCAGTTGTTCACCGAGGTGGCGAGAAGTTGCTATTTGAGCAATGGCAAATGGCCGGTAAGTTGCGTTTTACGCGTTCCTATTGGAGCTTATGGCAGTGGCGGACCGTATCACAGCAGCAGTGTGGAAAGTGTAGTGGCCCAAATCAGGGGCGTAAAAATCGCTTATCCAAGCAACGGCGCGGACTTGAAAGGCTTGCTCAAATCGGCCTGGCATGACCCGAATCCCGTAGTAGTTTTCGAACACAAAGGTTTGTATTGGAGCAAGGTACCCGGCACAGAAGCAGCACGCACCGTGGAGCCGGATGCGGATTATATCATTCCATTCGGAAAAGCGAGAACGGCCTTATCCGCTGATAATCAAAAAATTAAAGCAGGAGAAAGCCTCGCAGTGATCACCTATGGCATGGGGGTACACTGGGCCTTGAACGCCGCCGCACAGTTTCCGGGACAAATCGAAATTGTGGATCTGCGCACCCTTTGTCCGCTCGACGAAGCGGCAATGTACGAAGCCGCCCGGCGACATGGTAAAGTGCTGGTAGTTACCGAAGAGCAGGTAAATGGTTCTTTTGCCCAGAGTTTAGCAGCCAGAATACAGGAAAACTGCTTTACCAGTCTGGATGCCCCGGTACGTACACTCGGGGCGGAGAATATGCCGGCAGTACCGCTCAATACAGTGCTGGAACAACGAATGATCCCTTCGATCGAAAAGGTCGCGAATGCAATGCGGGAAATACTGTTTTGGTAGTCTGGAAGTTATACTGTTGCTGTTTTCAGTGGCACTGCTGATTTGGATTGCTGGTCAGGTTGAAGAATCAGGTTTCAAATAAAAACTTTTTCACATTCCACCAGCCTTTTTCGATGATGGCCTTGTTCTTTTTGTAAAAATTAATGGCGGGTTCGTTCCAGTCCAGCACCTGCCATTTCACCAGGCGGCAACCACGGCGGCGACCTTCTTCGATAAAATCGTCGTAAAGTTTTTGCCCCACCCCGTAGCCGCGGTACTGTTCGTTTACCACAAAATCATCGAGGTATAGCATTTTGCCTTTCCAGGAGGAATACATCATGAAGAATAGGGTCATGCCCACCACTTTCCCGTCCAATTCGGCCACATGACTTTCAAAAAGCCCCTTTCTGAAATCTTCGAGGTATTCTTCGGGAGTGGTGAATACGGCTTCAGGCTCTTTTTCATACACCGCAAGTTCATACACGAGTGCGTGAATGGTTGGGATGTCGGCTTCAGTGGCTGGGCGGATCGTTATTTTGTTGGTCATTATTTCATTAAATATCAGTACTTTATCATCGCTTTATCCAGAGCGCGTCCAGGAACGAATCAAAATTTTTGTGTTTGGCAAATTTCACGCTCAAATATTCAACAAGTTTTTAAAAATTGCCTGATTTACCCGCCGAAGCCTTTGGCGAAGGCGGGTCGCCAACTAAATTTACCCACTAAACCCTTGGTGAAGGCGGGTAAACCTTTCCCTTATTACATAACTTCATAGTTCACACTCCCTAGTACGCGCAAAGCCTATCTTTGCTCCTAGATTTATGAAATCCCTTATCAACCTTGCAGTAAAGCAGTACCTCTCTCGACGCATGAAGCGTATCGAGCGGTATATGATGCACCCTGAGGAGGCGCAGGAGCGCTGGCTGCTCCGGTTGCTGGATCGTGCCCGGGATACGGAACAAGGTCGTCGCTGGGGTTTTGCCAATATCCGGACTCCGGAACAGTTCGCGAGAACCGTACCTTCCCGTGATTACGATGCAGTAAAGGACGACATAGCCCGGATGATGCGAGGTGAACGCAATGTCCTGTGGCCCAATGAGATAAACTGGTATTCAAAAAGCAGCGGAACCACCAGCGATAAAAGTAAATTCATCCCCGTTCCCTATGGCAACCTTTTTAATTGCCATCTCGCAGGAGCCTGGGATTGTCTGGCTCTGCTCTATGCCAACAAGCCTGATATGCAGGCTTTCCGGTACAAACACCTGATCGTACCGGGCAGTTTCCAATCCATACCGGAGTACCCAAAAACGCGTTTCGGCGATGTCAGCGCAATCCTGGTACAACACATGCCGACCATCGGCCGAATATTTTACACCCCAGACGCGCAGACCAACCTGCTCCCCAACTTTGAAGAAAAACTCCACCGGATCGCTGAAATTACCAGCAAACAGCAGGATATCTGTCTTTTCGGCGGTGTACCTACCTGGCTGATCGTGCTTTTCAGGTTGGTCCTTGAGAAGTCGGGCAAACAAAATATGCTAGAAGTGTGGCCTAAACTACAGGCTTACATGCATGGCGGGGTTGGTTTTGAACCTTACCGGGAGACCTTCCGTGAATTGATTCCCAGCGATGATTTTGTGTATCAGGAAGCCTACAATGCGTCGGAAGGTTTTTTTGGCGCACAATGTGATCTGCAGCAAAATGATTTGCTGCTGCTGGTCGACAATGGTGTTTTTTATGAATTTGTCCCAACCAGTGAATGGAATAAGGAGCAACCCAAAACGGTGCTTTTGTCGGATGTAAAAATTGGGGAAAACTATGCCGTGATGATCTCGGCGAACAATGGCCTGTTCCGTTACTTATTGGGCGATACCATCAGCTTTACGCGCAGGTATCCATTTTGTTTCCAGATAACGGGCCGCACCAAGCAGTTCATCAATGCTTTTGGAGAAGAAGTTATGGTTGGGGATGCCGATAAAGCACTGGCTGAAACGTGCCGCCAATTGAATGCTGCCGTGACCGAATATACGGCTGCTCCGGTCTATTTTTCCGCTGAAAAAAAGCGGGGTGGACACGAATGGGTGGTGGAATTTGAAAAGGAGCCCGCTGATCTGGAGCGGTTCAACCAACTACTGGATGAATCACTGCAACGAATTAACTCAGATTACGAAGCCAAACGATACCAGGGCATGGCACTGGATCGTCTGCTGGTCAATGCTGTTCCAAAAGGCACTTTCGTCCGCTGGATGCGTGCCCGGGGGAAGTTCGGAAATCAAAACAAGGTGCCTCGACTTGCCAATCACCGCCAGTATGTGGAAGAACTGATCCGATTCGCCTCTGAAAGTGAACGCTCCACTTTTTGATCTGCATGGCGCTACTTTTAAGCCGGTTACAAACATATTTTACCATGAAAAAATTCCTTACCCTCGGTTTTTCACCCGCCAAAGCCCTCTCCCAGGCCCTGAAATTAACTACGGTGTGGACCTTGGTGGGACTCTTATCCCCGCTTTTCCTTTTTGCTCAACCTAAGGTCAAACTGGTCAATTTCGCCAGTGGTTTCGATCTCCCCCTGGACATTACCCATTGTGGCGACAGTCGACTTTTCGTTGTGGAGCGGGATGGAGTCATTTGGGTGCACGACAGCCTTGGAAACCGACTCGACACTTTCCTGAATATAGACCCACGCGTGAATTCCGGGCAAAATGAACAAGGCTTGCTCGGCCTTGCTTTTCATCCAAATTATGCTGAAAACGGCTACTTTTTCGTAAATTATACGAAAAATAATGGGGGCGACACGCGGGTAGCCCGGTTTTCTGTAAAACCCAACAACCCAAATGAGGCCGACCCAAACTCGGAACTGACCATCCTGGAGCAGGATCAGCCTGCCTGGAATCACAATGGCGGTTGTGTTAAGTTTGGTCCGGACGGGTATCTGTACATCAGTTTGGGCGATGGCGGTGGCGCCAACGACCCATCAAATTATGCTCAAAACAAAAAAAACTTACTCGGTAAGATCCTGCGCATTGATGTGAACAACAGCAGTGCCTCTGAGCCCTACAAAGTGCCCACTGACAACCCTTTTGTGGGCAATGCAGATTACCTCCCGGAAATATGGTCGCTCGGCTGGCGCAATCCCTGGCGTTTTTCTTTTGACCGACTTACCGGCGATATGTGGATCGGGGATGTTGGCCAAAACCTTTGGGAAGAAGTTGATTTTGAACCCGCCAACACACCGGGCCTGAACTATGGCTGGCGTTGCTATGAGGGCACCCACACCTTCAATACTACAGGGTGCCAGCCCGCCAGCGCGTATGTCAGCCCGTTTTTCGACTATTCCCACTCGGGTGGAAACGGTTGTTCCGTCACTGGAGGCTTTATCTATCGTGGCAGTAAGTTTCCTGATCTTTACGGCTGTTACCTTTTTGCTGATTATTGCAGTGGTCGATGGTGGTACACCAAGCGGCTGGCGACCGGTACTTTCAGCACCAACGTTCTGGGTAATTTTGGTGCGTACGAGTTCAGCAGTTTTGGCGAAGGCCATGACGGCGAACTTTATGTTGCATTGCTTTCATCTGGCAAAGTACAGCGCGTGGAGGAGCTGTGTTCTCCTTTTCAAGTTTCCGGTATGGCAGGCCCTGGGGTTTGTGCTGGTGCTATGGCTGGCGAGATTAGCCTGGATGCGACGGGGGCGATGGGCCCGGTAAGTTACACCTGGTCGAATGGTGCGAGCACTCAAAATCTCAGCAACCTTGAGCCGGGCATTTATTCCGTCGAAGTCAAAGATGGAAACAATTGTATTCGACGGGACACTTTTGAAATCGAGAACGCAAGCCCTGTTGTGCCTCAGTTAAGTCTGGCCGACACTACAATATGCCTGGGCAATCCCATTGCATTTCAAATTCCACCAGCCCCTACAGGCTATGATTATCAATGGTATATCAATGCTTCTCCGATTCCTGCACCGTCCGACAACATCTTTTTCCCTGTAAGTGCCAGCAGTTACCAAGTCCAGTTGGTTGGACAGCCTTGCAATTCTGATCTGTCGACGCCCGTTTTGGTCAATGTTTCCCCTACGCCCACTGTTTTGCTAAGTGTCGAAGGCGATACCCTCAGGGCCAGTTTTGATCCGCCAAATTCCACGGTTCAATGGTATTTTGGGATAGGCAATCCCATTCCCAATGCAAGCGACCCGGAGCTCATTGCTGAACAATCCGGATTATACATTGTGGCCGTTACCGACCCCAATGGATGCATAGCCTATGCGGAGACCTATGTAGAGGTTTCCACAACGACACTTCCAACCTCCGTCTCCCATTTTTCGCTTTCGCCCAATCCGACCGAAAACAGCATTTTGCTTGAACTCGAGCTCAAAAAAACAGAGCGTGTAAACATCACGCTGGCAGACAGCAGTCAACGACAGGTTTTCACCAAAAACATTGAAAGTCAACGAATTGCGTTGCCCATTGATATGAATAACTTACCGGGGGGTACTTATTTCCTTACGATAAAAACGGAGCGCGGAAGTTTTGTGCGAAAGGTGATGAAGAAGTGATTTTCTCAAACCGGATTTGAATTTTGCAGATGTGTGGATCACTTTCGGAGCTTTGTTTATCATTGCGCTGGGAATTTGAAAGGGGCGGGAAAAAGCCATGACAAATTATGACCAAACAAGCGTACATTGAATACTGGAAACTATCTGCAGACAAAGACTGGGTAGTAGTGACGAATCTCTTTGACAAAGCGAACTACCCACATTCGCTATTTTTCGCGCACTTAGTGCTTGAAAAGCTCTTGAAAGCACACTTTGTCAAAGATAATGAAAGCGATCACCCACCAAGAACGCATAATTTGGTACGATTGGCAAGCCTGACGCATCTTGATATTACACCCGAAGGCTTACTTTTGCTGGACAGGATGAACGACTACCAAATGGAGGGGCGATACCCAGATTACCAATTCATGATTTTTAAAATTTGCGACCAATCCCACACCGAAGCACTATTGGAAGAAGTCGACACGATAAGATTATGGTTACTCAAACAGCTGCCTTGAAGATTGCCCAGGATTACCTGCGGGAAGTGCGGGCCCTCGGCGTGGGGGTCCAAAGAGCAATCTTGTTTGGCTCTTTCGCGCACAACCAGCAACACGAGTGGTCGGATATTGACCTGGCATTGTTTGCCGATGATTTCATCGGCTTGGCAGCGCTGGACAAGGAGCGATTTCGAAGCCTTCATGTAATGCCGAAGTTTATGTCCATCGAAACACACACGTTCCCTGCCAAGCGCTGGGAAGAGGACGATCCGTTTGTGGAAGAGATAAAGCGGACCGGGGTGGAAGTGAATTGAGTGCTGTTGCAGTTAGTGAGCGGAAACAATGAAATAGTAGTAAGAAATGGTTATTCGAAAAGGCTACTTTGATTTTGACAATATTCCTAGGTTTTCTTGCCCTTGTTGTGGAACAGGTCAGTTGCGATTTGAAAAAGATACATTGATAAGCAGGCTTCCAGCATGGATTAGAAAATTTCCTGAATATTCTGACAACTTTAATGAACATGGCGAAAAAGACGTCGATCAAACTGATATTTTTGAAAATTACAAAGGAGAGGTTATTGCTTCCTTCTTTTTACAATGTGACCATGTTTTCTGCAAAGAAGCAGTAGTTGTTTCTGGCTTATTAAAAAATGAGTTAGAAACTGAATATGATGTTAGCGATGGCAGCATCTGGGAAAATGATGTTAAAAACTTTTATCCAACCTCTTTTTGCCCAACCGTTCAACTGTTCAAAATCCCCAAAAAAACGCCAGAAAAGGTAAAAACCGAACTTATATATTCTTTTTCACTGTATTGGATTAGCCCACCGGCATGTGGAAACGCAATTCGGGTTGCTGTAGAAAGATTGATGGATGAAAAAGAGATTCCTACAGTGAAAACCAGTGAAAAAGGAAAGGAGACTCCATTAACCCTGCACCAGAGAATTGAAAAGTTTGGAGAGGATTTCGAAGAATTATCCGGGCTTCTGCTTGCTATTAAATGGATTGGAAATGACGCAAGTCATACAAGTGATTTATATCAATCCGATGTTGTGCTTGCTTATGAATTCTTCGAAAGATGTCTCGTGGAATTATATGAAGAGTCGAAAATTAAAAGGCTGAAAAATTCGGCCCATGAAATAAATACAGAGAAAAAGCCAATTTCTAAAATTCGAAAAGCCTGACGCTGGCTATTTCTTGAAGGTCAACAAATCATGCCACAATCAAAAGTCAACGACTTCGTAATCCGCTTTGCCAACGTAAATGGCACCGGCTCCGCCAGCGCAAACGATATGTTTGCCAAGGCCATTTTCCGCATGGGCATCCCGGTTTCGCCCAAGAACATATTTCCTTCGAATATTCAGGGCCTGCCGACCTGGTATGAAGTGCGGGTGAGCGAAAAAGGATATCTGGGCCGGCGCGAGGGCGTGGACATCATGCTCAGCGTGAACCCGCAAAGTATGCCCAAGGACATCACCAATGTGAAACCCGGCGGTTATTTCTTGTACGACAGCACGAAGGAACTCTACAAAGATTTTATCCGCGACGACATTCATTACATCGGCATCCCGATGATGCAGATGTGTATGGACAAGTTCGCCGACCCGCGCCAACGTCAGCTGCTGAAGAACATGGTCTATGTAGGGGCGCTTTCTGCCTTGCTGGATATCGAACTGGAGGTGCTTCATGGCATTATCCAGCAAAAATTCAAGGGCAAGGAAAAACTCATCACGGCCAATTATGAAGCCATGGACATGGGCATCCAATACGTCCATGCCAATTTCAAATATCCGCTCGAACACCGTGTGGAACGCCGCGACAAAGTGAAGGACTGGATCATGATGGATGGCAACTCCGCCTGCGGGCTCGGCGCAGTTTATGCAGGAGCGACCGTGCTGGCCTGGTATCCCATTACACCTTCCACTTCCCTAGCTGATGCATTTGGCAAATACGCCAAAAAACTCCGCGTAGATCCCGAAACGGGCCGAAACAACTTCGCTATCGTGCAAGCGGAGGACGAACTCGCGGCCATTGGAGTGGTCATCGGCGCCAACTGGAACGGGGCACGCTCCTTCACCGCTACCAGTGGTCCGGGGGTGTCTTTGATGAGCGAGTTTTTGGGCCTGGCCTACTTCGCTGAAATCCCCACAGTACTGGTGGATGTGCAACGCGGCGGCCCCAGCACCGGCATGCCCACACGCACTCAACAGTCTGATATTCTGCTGGCTGCGTATGCCTCGCATGGCGACACCAAGCAGGTGCTGTTATTCCCAAGCACACCTGCTGAATGTTTCTCCATGATGGCCGATGCCTTTGATCTGGCGGAGCGCTTGCAAACGCCGGTCCTCGTAATGACCGACCTCGATCTTGGCATGAATGAAAATATGTCGCCCCCACTCGTTTGGGACGATAGGCGCGTTTACGACCGAGGTAAAGTGCTTACTTCAGAAGAACTGGAGGCTTCCGCCGAACGTTTTGGCCGTTATCTGGACGTGGATGGGGATGGTATTACGTACCGCACCATTCCCGGAACACACCCTACTAAAGGCTCATTTTTTACCCGGGGCACTTCGCGTGATGAATACGCCGTGTACACAGAAGAAGGTCCGGCTTATGTCCGCAACATGGATCGTTTGGTGAAAAAATGGGAAACCGCGAAGCAATACGTTCCTGGCCCGGAATTTTACCAGAAGGAAAAGCAGAGCGCCTTTGGAATGCTGTTCTTTGGCACCACAACGTATGCCGCCATTGAAGCCCAGGATTTGCTCGCAGAACAAGGCATTACCTTGGATGCGATGCGGGTAAAAGCGTTTCCTTTTAATGACGAGGTTCAAAAATTTATCGATGCTCATCAGCGGGTTTTTGTGGTAGAACAAAACCGGGATGCGCAGTTCAAGTCCCTGTTGGTCAATGAATTGGGTATAAATCCGACCAAGCTGACCTCGATTTTAAATTATGACGGCTTCCCGATTACCGCAGATGTGATCCGGCAAAAAATATTCCAGAGTCTGGTGGGCAAATTGAATCCAGCGTTTGCAGAGCATGAAGTGGGGGAGCCGAATTTGTCGGAAGTGAGTGAGTGATCATCCTTCAAATCACCAAATCACCAACTACTCAAATTAACACCATTCAATGACATTCGTCCGTCCAACATTCCGCCACCCAGACGCGCCAAAAAACGCGCTCGGGTATACTAAGAAATTCTATGAAGGCGCGCTCTCCACACTTTGTGCAGGCTGTGGACACGACTCCGTGAGCGGGGCCATTATCCAATCCTGTTTTGAGATGGCGGTCGAGCCACACCGTGTGGCCAAGCTTTCCGGTATTGGTTGCTCTTCCAAAACACCTACTTATTTTTTGGCTAACTCGCACGGTTTCAATTCCGTACACGGGCGCATGCCTTCTGTGGCCACAGGCGCTTACCTCGCCAACCGCGATCTGATGTACATCGGTGTTTCGGGCGATGGCGACTCGGCTTCCATTGGTATGGGGCAGTTCGTACACGCCATTCGTCGCAACCTGAACATTACCTACATCATTATGAACAATGGTTGCTATGGCCTCACGAAAGGCCAGGATTCTGCCACCGCCGATGTAGGTTCGATCAATAAAAGTGGTGCAGCGAATATGTACAATGCCATTGATATGGTTGGCTTGGCTTTGGAACTGGGCGCTTCGTTCATTGCCCGTAGTTTTTCTGGCGATAAGGAGCAGCTGATTCCCCTGATCAAAGCCGCCATGTCGCACCCCGGTTTTGCCCTGATCGATGTGGTGTCGCCTTGTGTGACTTTCAATAACAATGTAGGCTCTACCAAATCCTACGATTACACCCGGGAGCACATTGAAGCCACCGCAGCCCTTGATTTTGTGCCGATTATGGAAGAAATTACCACAGAGTACAACGAAGGTGATTCTGTTGCGGTACAACTCCACGATGGTTCGACGATCTATCTGAACAAGCTCGCGAAGGACTTCAATCCGCGAGACCGCCATTCTGCTGTAAACAAGTTATACGAGGCCAAGGCCAGTGGAGAGATCCTGACCGGCTTGATCTATATTGACCCGGATGGCCGCGATTTGCACAGCATTTTGCACACTTCCACTACCCCACTCAATGCCCTTGAGAAAGCGGTGCTTTGCCCAGGCTCCATGGTTTTGGATGGGATCAATGCAGGACTAAGATAATTGATTCGATTGCTTCAATTGCTTCGATTGCTTCGATTGGGTCGCTTATCTTAGTATATCGAATAGCATGATCGTTAGTTTGAACCTATGACCTCTATCTCGGTGACAAAAGCCCTCGAAATACCATACCAAACGACCCAATCGAAGCAATCGAAGCAATCGAATCAATTATTCAATCGAAATCAATGAGAATCGCGCTTCTCGGTGCTGGCCACCTCGGCAAAATCCACCTCAAATGTATTCTAGCCACCGAGTGTTGGGAATTGGCTGGTTTCTATGATCTCGACGACAAAAA
>JAUSMG010000206.1 GCA_030645295.1 Saprospiraceae bacterium
AACTTGAAACTTGCCCACTTGAAACTTGTTACTTGCCCACTTGAAACTTGTTACTACAACTCCTTCACCAGCGCAAGTGCCTTTTCCAATTGTTGTTCTTCAGAAAGCAGCGTGTTATCAATGACCAAAGCATCCTCGGCTTGACGGAGCGGGCTATCGGCGCGTCCTGAATCTATGCGGTCGCGCTCAAGGAGATTGCGTTGGATCGCATCCCATTCTGCATCAATGCCTTTGGCGGCCAGTTCCAGGTGGCGCCGACTGGTGCGTACATCAGCATCGGCGATGAGGTAGATCTTGAGTTCCGCATCGGGGAATACCACGGTGCCAATATCGCGCCCGTCGGCTACAATGCCCCGGCGTTTTCCCATAGCCTGTTGCTGGGCCACCATCGCTCTCCGCACCGCAGAAATGGCGGACACCGGACTGACGTGGTTGCTTACACTCATTTCGCGGATGTCGTGTTCTACGTCACGCCCGTTGAGGAAGGTCCGGTTTTGCCCGTCAATTCTTTCGAAGTGAATTTCAATGTGTTGCAGGGCGTCTGCCACTGACTCTGGATCGTTGTAGTTGATGTTGTTCTCCAAAAAATAGAGGGTCACAGCGCGGTACATCGCACCCGAATCGAGGTAAGCGAAATGGAGTGATTTGGCGAGGCCTTTGGCCAGAGTGCTTTTGCCGCAGGAGGAGAGGCCATCAATGGCGACGATGATACGTTTCATAATATGGCGGCAAAAGTGAGCATTTTTATTTCACGAAGAGGATACACCGATAAAAAACACAGATGTTACGCTGACTATCTGTGTAACATCTGTGTTTTTTATCGGTGTACCATCTGTGTGAAACCAGATTTTAAAACTCAATTTCGTAACAACCAACGTCAGGCATTACAGCATCACGCATTTTTTCATCCAAATCCTTGTCAATTCCCGGCAATGGAATAGCATATCGATTGGCGATGGAATGCAAGGTGTCGAGGTGAAAATCGGACTTGTTTATGTTCACAAAAATCGTGTCCTGACCGTCCGCATTGATGCAAGGCTGGCAATGGTCGAGGAAGTCGGGGTAGGCCGTTTCTTTGATCAGATCCTTGACCCGCACGATGCAGTTTTTCAATTGATAATCAAACTGCGAGGGATCGTCAAGGCGGTCGAAGAGGGTGATTTGATCGCTGCGACTGCCGAACAGGATGCAGTTCTGGAACCGTGCAAGCAGTTTGTTGTACACAAAATTTCCACAGGTTTCATCCAGACAAAGGGCGTTGCCCATACGAAGCGCCTCGCCATCCACGCCGTAGCTCGCTACGGTACAATACTTGAAATCGTAATCACCACCATACTCCAGCTGAATACCGAAGCCCGTATTCGAGTGAAAAAGACAGTTTTCAGCTGTTATTTTGGCATGAAGTCCGATGAGGCCGCTGCTGGCGGTATTGTAGATCTGCGTGTTGCGCAGGGTCAGGTCCGCCGCTGAATCCACCCGCACGCCGATGATGGAGTTGCGAACGATACAGTGGTTGATGTTGTGGCCCGTGGTGCCGGATTGCAGCCAAAGACCCGTCCATTGTCCGGGTTCTTCGTCGAATTCAGGCTCCAGACGGTCGCCCTCAAAAATTACTGGCTCCTCTTTTGTGCCCTCTACAATGAGTTTGCCCTGGCCGACAAACGCGATAAAACCGTCATTATAACGCTGGGTAATCCCTTCGTCGTCCACGAATTTCCCTAAGCCACCGTGCACATACACCCGGGTTCCTTTTGGAATACGCAAAGTGCAGGAATCAATAACGAGCACGCCATAAATAACGTAGGGTTTGGGGTCGTCCCAGATGATCTCGCCGCCATTGCAGCCTAGTCCTACCGCACCGCCGGCACCGAATTGTGACGGGAAATAATTGGCGTTTTGCCCAAAGGCCTCCAGGACAACTTTTTGCAGATTGCCATTGGTTTCAAACACCACGTTTTCACTGAGTACAAAGGGGGAGGATTCGTCGTTGGGATTCACCGTTACTTCTGCAAATACGTACATACTGTCATTGGGTGCGATCTCCAGATTTTCCTGCTCATCTCCGCTGATGCCGTCAATATTGAGGTTAAAACGGGAGTTTGTGCCGTTTTCCAAAAATATCTTTGAAATTCTTATACTTTTTTTGTGGCGGTTGTAAATTTTGAAATACCGCGTAGCAGAGCCCAATTGGGTAAAAACCGTATCAAAACGCAGTGTATCGGAGCTGAATTCGAGTTTGTCCACCGGGTCGGAGGTGAAATTCTCTTTCTGGCAAAAAGCGAAGAAAAGAGGCAGTAGCAACAAATAGAAGCAAAGACGCATCATCGTATGGGTGGCGGGATATTTTTGGAACATGGCGGCAAAAGTACGCCAGGGGTAGGTTGTTTTAAACACATAGTCTGCTTAGAAAACAAAAGTAAGTGCCACAATTAGTTTATATTAAACACTTAGTCACAGTAGGACACATAGAGTTGAAAATCACAACTTTGTGCCCTACTGTGACTATGTGTTTAATATAAACTTTTTTTGCTCGGCTATTAGTTGCCAAAAAAATCAGCGTGTTTAATACCCACGCCTAGCCCGAAAGAATGCGGTCACTAAAGCGCCGCATTCTTCCTCCATGATCCCCATTTCAAGTTTTGTTTTTGGGTGCAGCAAGTCTTTTCCGCCAAATAGCATGAAGCCGCGCTTTTCATCCGTAGCGGCATAGACGATGCGACCGATCTGCGACCAGGCCAGGGCGCCTGCACACATGACACAGGGTTCGAGCGTCACGTAGAGCGTACAATCGGGCAAGTATTTGCTGCCTAAATGGCTGCTCGCGGCAGTTAACGCGAGGATTTCTGCGTGAGCCGTCACGTCCGTCAACATTTCTGTTTGGTTGTGTGTCCGCGCGATGATGCGGTTGTCGCACACGATGATTGCACCCACGGGAACTTCGCCTTCTTCGTAAGCTTTTTCAGCCTCGGAGAGGGCTTGTTTCATGAAATAGGGATCGGAGTGTACGGAGAGCATGGGTAAACCATTTGAAAATCATCCATCACGTAGCCTTCGCCGATGGGCATATCTATGCAATATTCGATGCGGAAGCCGACTTTGAAATAGAAGTTAACACTTTTGAAATTGCGACGATTCACCCGCAAACGCAGTTCGCACAAGTCCGGATATCGGGCGAGTAAAAGTTCAAATACAATCGTCCCAAAGCCACGTTCTCGGGTATCCAGGTAAAATTTGTGGATAAAATAATCGCCTTCTCCTTTTCGGCTAACGGATAGAAAACCAAGGACTTTGCCATTTATTTCTGGCAACCAGAACTCCTGCCCTTCCTCTTCCATTTGCTGCTGTAGCGCCGAATCACTATAGATCAGTTCAAGCATAAATCCAATCTGCTCATCACTGATGATACTGGGGTAATGCTCCCACCAGATCCGTTCCGCCAGTTGGCGAATGAGCGGGAGGTCGACTTTTGTGGCCCGTCGAAGAAAAATATTGGTCATATTAAATGTGGTCAATGTGGTCAATGTGGTCAATGTGCCTCATTGACCACATTTCCCCATTGACCACATTTTTTACTTGTCCTTCGCATTCAACAAATCCAGCACCTGTTTGGTGATATCCAGGCTGTCGTTCGCGAGTAGGATTTGACCGCCCCGCGAATAGGAAAGAATGTAATCATATCCAATTTCAGAGGAGAGCGTTTTGAGCTTGCCCTCGATGTTGGCGTAAAGGTCGTTGAAAGCTTTTTTCTGCTCTTCGTTAAGCGATTTGTTTAGGCGCATTTTTTCTTCTTCGAGTTTTTGCCCACGTTGCATGAGGCTCGCCTGGTGTTTTTCTGCTTCAGCCTGGGTCATATTCCCTTCCTGAAATTTCTTTTGTAAACCCTCCGCTTCCCTCAGCAGGCCCTCTTCTCTGGCGGAAAGGTTTTTTTCGGCAGTGCTCATACGCTCTTGAATGGCCGCTTTTTGCTCTTTTAACCATTCATATTGGGCATCGAGCGTGTCCGCGTGGACATAGGCTATGCGCACCCCGGATGCTTGCGAGGAGGGAGACATAATGGCTTGGCCATCAGCAGGTTTCGCGTTTTTTGAATTTAAATAATACAAGTGGCCTACCAGGGCAAACAGGATGATATTGAGAATGATCGGGAGATTTTTCATGAAAAAAGTGTAGTGAGTTAATGCGTTTTAGAAGGGCAAAAGTAGCAAGTCCAACGTCCAAGAGACTAAAATCTTCAGTCTTCTTTTGAAGGATGTTGTACCTGCTCCCAACGCAGACCAATGATTTCTTCGAGTTTGAATTTGGCTATTTCCGCTTCCGTTTGCGACCGGATCCGTGCTTCTCTGGCCTGATAATACGTGGCAGAAGTGGTGGTGTATTGCTCGAGGGTGGCCTCGTCGCCTTTGTACAGTTGCTGGATCAGAATGAAATTGTTGTTCAAATCAAGTTCCACCGTGCTGCGCTCTTTGAAAATCTCGCGGACGAGTCGAAAATTGGCCCAGGCGGTCAGCGCGTCGGCCCTGATCTCACGTTTCCGTTGATGGATACGCTCGTCAGCGATGGTCATACGCCTGCGACCAATGTTGTTTTTCTCCTTCTGACTCAGGATGTTGTACAGGTTCAGCGTCACTCCAAAGTTATAGCGCGGAAAAAAGACATTCCCCAAGGTATCGGCGCCTTTGAGGTTGGATTCATTGAAGTTGAAGGAGGCATTTACATCGCGCATCCATTCTTTCCGGGTGTTTTTGTTTTCGCTGCGCGCATTGAGGAGTTCGTATTCGGCAATGCGGCCTTCCGGGCTATTGAGCCAGGCGAGTTGCACCATGTACTCCCCGATGTCGCGGGCTTTTGCGTCAACGGGTTGGATGATGGCGTCGTAGTCGGTTTGCTGAGCAGGGAGCAGATTTGCCGCAAGTGCAAAAATGGTGGAGATAAATAAAATGCGAAGCATAAGAAAAGTTTGGAACACCGATATTACCGACACTGCCGAAACCACCGGATTTGGCCAATTTCCCGGTGTAAAAAAGAATGTGGTGTCGACGGTGTATGTTCAAATAGAAAAATTCGGTGATGTCGGCCTAGTCGGTAAAATCAGTGTTCTATGCCAGTCGTTTAGCCACTTCCCCCACATTTGCCGACCATTGCTCGCCCGATTTTTGATCCTTGACTGTCAGGGTTTTAGACTCCATTTCACGCTCTCCAATAATCGCCACAAACGGGATCCCGCGCTTGGCGGCGTACTCAAATTGCTTTTTCAATTTGCCCGGCTCTGGATAAACTTCTACGGAAACGCCTGCTGCACGAAGTTCCGTAGCGCATTGGAACGCGTATTCAAAAGCCGGCTCATCAAAAGAAGCCAGCATAATTTTTACGCTCTCGGAGATATTTTCAGGGAATAGATTCAGCCCCTCCAGCACATCATAAATCCGATCAGCGCCGAAAGAAACCCCTACGCCCGAAAGTCCCGGCACGCCAAAAACACCCGTCAGATCCGCGTATCGACCGCCGCCGCCGATGCTGCCCATCTGGTAATCTTTGGCCGAAACTTCGAAGATACAGCCAGTGTAGTAAGACAAGCCACGCGCGAGTGTTACATCGAATTTTAGTTCATTCCTGAGCGGTGATTTGGACAGAAGTTGAAATACCCGTTCCAATTCTTCTAAACCTTTCAAACCCGTTTCACTGTTGGCAAAAATAGGTTTAAGCGATTGAAAATCAGGGGTTTTTAATATTTTTTCAATAACCGCGATCGCCGTGTCAGGCACTCCACGCTCGTTCAACTCTTTGCGTACGCCTTCAATACCCACTTTATCAAGTTTGTCAATCGCTACCGTCATGTTCGTGAATTGGTCAGCAATGCCCGCTGCTTCCGCGATCCCGAAAAGCACCTTTCGGTTGTTGATCTTGATGACGACGGGCAATTTCATGTTGGCAAAAGCCTCGTCGTAAATCTGTACCAGCTCTGCCTCATAAAGCAATGAATCAGAACCAATTACATCCACATCACATTGGAAAAACTCGCGGTAACGCCCCCGCTGCGGACGATCGGCACGCCAAACAGGCTGGATCTGATACCGCTTAAAAGGAAAACTTAAGGTGCCACGGTTCATCACTACATAACGGGCGAAAGGCACCGTGAGGTCGTATCGCAAACCGCGTTTGGCGATGGTGGCCGTGAGTTTTGTGGAGTTTTTTGAAGCAAGGGCTTCCGGGTCTGCACCCACGAGGAAATCGCCGTTGTTCAGGATTTTGAACAGCAGTTTATCGCCCTCTTCGCCGTATTTTCCGGTGAGGGTGCCGAGGTTTTCCATGGCGGGCGTTTCAAGCGGTTGAAAGCCGAATTTCACGAACACCGAGCGGACAGTATCGAAAATATAGCTGCGTTTGCGCACCTGTTCGGGGCCAAAATCGCGGGTACCTTCTGGGATGGAGGGTTTTTGCATGGTACTAGCCCGTTACACTTGCCAGCGTTCCCAAAAACAGCCCTTTCATTGCTAAAATCGCAGTAATGACTATCGCAGCAGCCGTGGTATACAAGGCAGTTTTTTTGTGCTTATGCTCATGCAAGTGTGCCTTTTTGGCAAATGTGCGACCCAACTGGATCAAAACAACGGCAAGGATCATTCCGCTGATGTGTTCCATTTTGAAATAGCGTACCCAGGGATCACTGATTGGCATACCGCCAGTCGTGTACGCGCTGGTGAAAAAATATTGAATAAGCCCCAAAAGCAATTGCAGGTGAGCAAGTATCAGCAATACCAACGAAGCTGTGTTGTCGGCTTTTACGTAATGTTTTTTACCCATCCAGCCTGACCAGGAGCGGAAAATCACCCAAAAGAGCGCGACAATGATGAGGTAGCGGTTGTAGGAGTGGAGGGAGTTGAGCAAAGTGTGTAATTCCATGGCTGTTGAATTAGGTATAGTTCCTGCCTCGCAGCAGGGATTTGTTGGTTTGACGAATTTTCGAGGCGAAGATAAACAAACTCTTTTCGTTGTTACAATGGGCCACGGATTGCAGGGAGGAGACACAGCAAGCTACTGGACATTTTTCGCGCCGATGTTACACTGATGAAAAACGAGGTGTACAGATTGTCTAATGGTCAATCCGTGGCCTATCAATCACGGGTTTCCGCATCTCCAGCCAATATACCAGCCCTAAAAAGGCTCCAAAGAAAACGATTCGCATACTCCAAATGGCTGCAGTCGGCAGCATGGGCACGAGCCACATACTCGTTGCCCAAAGTGTCAGCCCAACCACTGGATACAGCGCCATCCGACCCAATCGGTACGGCACCGGGTAATGTTTTTTTCCGGTGTACCAGGTGGCCCAGCTCATGAAGGCGTAACAAACCAGCGTTACCCAGGCCGCGCCGTAATACCCATAAAGCGGAATCAGGAAAAGGTTGAGCGCTATGGTGATCACTGCTCCGCCAATGGAGATCCAGGCCCCCAGTCCGGTGCGGTCTTTCAATCGATACCAGACGGAAAAATTGTAATAAACACCAAGCAACAGGTTGGCGCACAATAAGATAGGCACCACGTGAAGTCCGCTGTGGTATTTGCTCCCAATAAAACCTTTCACCACATCAAGGAAAAGTAAGATCCCCAACATGCCCGCCGCACCTGCAATGGTAAACCATTTGGTAACCTCTGCCTGGGTCCGCATCGCATCTTTATCCTGAGCATGCCGGAAAAAAAAGGGCTCTGCAGCATAGCGGTAAGCCTGTGTAAAGAGCGTAATAAGCGCAGCCAATTTGTAGTTTGCTCCGAAGATGCCCACTTGCCCCAGATTTTCTTCAGGGGTGCCCGGAAGCAGGTATTTCAGCATCGCCCGGCTGAACATTTCGTCCACAATTCCAGCCAGACCCACCACGATGAGCGGGGCAGCGTAGACGAGCATTTTTTTCCACAAAATTTTGTCGAAACCCGCCCGGATCGCCTGAAACTGCGGCAATAAAAGCAGCAACGTGATGGCGCTGGCAATTAAATTCGACAGAAAAATATACGACACGCCCAGTCCCGGCTCCCATACAGCATGTACCCAATCCATGCCATTGCCGGCGGCCCAGGGACAAAAGACCAGCCAGAAAAGGTTCATGATGATGTTCACCGCAATGTTGCAAAGCCGGATGAAAACGAACCTTCGCGGCCGCTGTTCCAAACGCAATCGGGCAAAGGGCAACTCCGCCAGGCAATCAAAAGCAAGGATCAGCGCGAACCATCGTACATACTCCGGATGCTGCGGATATTGCAACGCATCGGCGATCGGTTGGGCAAAAAACAACAAAACAGCGGAGATGATGGCTGTGCTTCCAAAAAGCGAGAGCATTCCGGTGGAATAGGCCTTGTCGCGGTCTTCGGTGGGCGTACCGAAGCGAAAAAAAGCCGATTCCATGCGGTAGGAGAAAAAAACCATCAGGAACGCGGAGGTGGCATAAAGGTCCGTCACAGCCCCGTAGTCGCTGGTACTTTTCAGCAAGCGCGTATGCAATGGCACGAGCAGCATCATGTTCAGCAGTCGCCCAAGGATGCTGCTGAGACCATACAAAGCGGTTTCCCCCGCGAGTTTTTTTATCAGGGACATGAGGTTTCGATATCCGGGTATTGAGATATTTGATATTTGGCAGGATCAAAGGTCGCTTTTTCTCAAAAAAAATTTCCCTCGCCAGCAAACCGCCGACGGGGGAAATCACAGATCCAAAGTCCATTAGTCCAACGTCCAAAAGTCCAACATCCCCTACTCCATCTCCTGCACCACTTCTTCCACTTCAGGGATCATGCGCTTGAGCATTCCTTCTATACCCGCTTTGAGCGTCACCGAAGAAGATGGACAGCCGCTGCAAGAACCTTGCATCGTAACATATACTTTGCCAGCCTCGAAAGCTTTGAATTCAATGTTGCCGCCATCCATTTCGACTGCGGGTTTCACATAAGTGTCGATCAGTTCTTTCACCCTTTTGGCAATCTCGCCGCCCTCGCCGCTGAACTGTACGGCATTGCTGGTAGCCAGTACTTTTTCCATGTATTCGGAAAAACCGTCGCGGATGATAGCGCCGTCTTTTTCGATATAATCTTTGATGAACTCCTTGATCTTCAGCATGATATCTGTCCAATCATAGTTCATCTCCTTCGTCACCGTCACATAATTGTTGTTGAAGTAGACACTTTTGATGTAAGGCAGCTCCATCAGGCTGTTGGCCATCGGGCTCCATTCAGCAGCCAATTCCGGGTCTTTAAAATCAGCGATGCCCCGGAATAGCATCCGGTTCGTCACATATTTGAGCGCCTCTGGGTTGGGCGTTTGTTCCGTGTAAAGCATCACGGGGCTTTTAGTGATCGTATCCATCTAGAGAGTGTTGTATCCCGGAACGCTGTTCCGGGTAGTGTTGTATCCCGGAACGCTGTTCCGGGTAGTGTTGTGCCCCGGAACGGAGTTCCGGGTAGTGTTGTGCCCCGGAACGGAGTTCCGGGGCACAGCGGCAAAAATAACAAAAATGGACCTGAATGGTTTAGAAAACATGGATACCGCAATTGAAAAATCAAATTTTCGTTTAAACGACCATCATTTCAAACACATCTCCGATTATGAGAAACTACAGCATGCTTGTTTTGTTCGCTTCGTTTTTTCTTTTTTCCAACTGTAAAAAAGAAACTGCTGATGACGGCGCAAATCTCCAGTTCAAGTTCAAATTTGATGCCAGCCAGGAACGGCTCAACAACATCGGACTACCCGCGCCCATTCCGGCCGGTCACGCTGCACAAACCCCCGAATTTAATGAAATGAGCGTTCACTACATCGAACTGGCGCCTTCGGCATTCACCTTGCTGGGCGCCGGAGCCATCGTTTACAAAGGCGAAGAAACTACCAAAGGCGGCGAAAACGCCGTTGATTTTGATCAGGTAGCAAAAGGCGGCGATGGACAGGTTTTTACTAAAATCAGCCTGAAAAACGTTCCGCCCGGCACTTATGAATGGGTTCGCGCCAGCGTAACGTACCAAAATTACGACGTTCGTTTCAACATCAACAATGTCCCCATCGTAGGAAATTTACTACAGCAAAAAGGCACTGTGGCCTCCTTTGTTGGCTTCAACACGTACATCACAAGTATCATGCCACGCAGCAAAACTTTGACGGTGAACGACGACAAAAAACAAGGCTTCTGGGCCTTTGAGACGAACCTTTCCACTCCTTATGATTCCTACAATTCAGTTTCTTCCGGCGAAGCCCCCGCAGGCGCGACCACGGTGGTCAATCCGCTTTTTGCCAGTAGCCCCGTACCCGCAGGATCTTGCGTAGTAACCGGAAAATTTGACACGCCGCTGGTCGTGACCGGCAACGAAACCCAGGACCTCACGGTAACACTTTCGTTCTCTGTGAATCAGAGTTTTGAATGGATCGACGACAATGCCAATGGGCAGTTGGATTTTTACGGCGATGGCGTCACCCCGGCAGAAAAAATTGTGGACATGGGGTTAAGGGGTTTGTTGCCGAAATGGGAGTGAATGGATTAATTCGATTGATACGATTCTTCGATTGGAGGGATTGATTCGATTGGGCGCTTAGCATGGATTGATTCGATTCTTTGGTTGGAGGGATTGATTCGATTGGCGATTGCATGGCTGTTGGTCGTGCAACCGCTACTTTTTCCAGCAACTACGCCGTGGTTGTTGGCGAGAACGCCAGGGCTGTACGGAATGTTTGATAATGTCAGCCGCATCGCGGCGAAACGTCTGTAGAAAAGCCAGGATAGAAGATGTTAAGGTGCGCAGCACTGTAGATTTTGTCGAAAAGGAACGGTGCTACGCACCTCAAAAATTATTCTGTTGGCAATTCCTACTACAGACGTTTCACCGCGCTGCGGCTAAGTCAACCTATGTTTCGGACAGTAGTTGGCGTCTTCGCCGACAACTACGGCGGAACACAATCTCTGAAGAAATTAAGGGCGCTCCGGCTTTTGAAACAACTCCGAAAAGGATTGGAACAAAAAGAATTTTTGCAGGGTTATTGGGGTATTTACCTCGAAAAACACCCCATCTTTGCGCCCCAAAATCGATTGATGGGTATCGCTCCATCACTTTATCGCTCCATCACTTTATCGCTCCATAAATAATGGCAAAAGAAATAACACCCCGCTCCGAAGATTACTCCCAGTGGTATCTGGACATTGTACAAAAGGCCCGTCTGGCCGACAACTCGCCTGTGCGCGGCTGCATGGTCATCAAACCACATGGCTACGGTATCTGGGAAAAAATGCGCGATCAATTGGACTTCATGTTCAAAGAAACCGGCCACGTCAATGCCTATTTTCCACTTTTTGTGCCGAAAAGCCTGTTTGAAGCGGAGGAAAAAAATGCCGAAGGTTTCGCCAAAGAATGTGCTGTGGTAACACATTACCGCCTGAAAAACGACCCGAACAGGCCCGGCAAACTCATGGTAGACCCGGAAGCTAAACTCGAGGAAGAACTCATCGTACGTCCAACCTCGGAAGCTATCATCTGGAATACTTACCGCGACTGGATACAGAGCTACCGCGACCTGCCCATCCTGATCAATCAGTGGGCCAATGTGGTTCGCTGGGAAATGCGCACACGCCCGTTTTTGCGCACTGCAGAATTTCTTTGGCAGGAAGGCCACACCGCCCACGTCTCGGCGGAAGAGGCGGTAAAAGAAACGCTGCTGATCCTGGATGTCTACGCCAAATTCGCAGAAGAATGGATGGCCATGCCGGTCATTAAGGGCATAAAATCAGCCAACGAACGTTTCGCAGGTGCTGATGATACCTATACCATTGAAGCATTGATGCAGGATGGAAAGGCTTTGCAGGCTGGTACTTCGCACTTTTTGGGCCAGAATTTTGCTAAGGCATTCAATGTGCAGTTTTTGAACAAAGAGAACCAGCAGGAATTTGTGTGGGCAACTTCCTGGGGTGTTTCTACACGGCTAATCGGCGGACTCATCATGACGCACTCGGACGACGACGGACTGATCATTCCACCAAAACTCGCACCCACGCAGGTGGTCATCATTCCTATCCCGAAGCCTTCTGAGGAACTGACGGTGGTGGCTGAAAAGATCTCTGCTGAGCTCAAAGCGAAAGGTATCCGCGTCAAAATTGACAACGACGACCAAAACCGCCCCGGATTCAAATTCGCTGAATATGAAATGATCGGCATTCCTGTGCGCCTCGGTCTTGGCCAACGCGACCTTGCTGCCGGACAGGTTGAAGTGGCGCGCCGTGACACCAAGGAGAAAGCCAATGTGCCGCTCGACAACATCGCCGACCACATTGCAAACCTGCTCGACGAAATTCAATCCAACCTCTTCAACCGGGCCAAGGCCTACCGCGACGAGCACATCACCAGGGTGGAAACCTGGGAGGAATTAATTGACGTCGTAGAAAACAAAGGTGGTTTTGCCTACGCGCACTGGGATGGAACCACAGAGACGGAAGAGGATATCAAAGCCCAGACCAAGGCGACCATCCGTTGCATCCCGCTCGGCTGGCCGGATGAATCGGGAAAGTGTATCCGGACCGGAAAGCCCAGCGAGCGGAGAGTGTTGTTTGCGAAGGCGTATTGAAACGCGGATTAGGCGGATTTTGGTTTTGAAGTTTAAATTGAACTATTTGGCCGAGCGAAGCGAGTTGCTTCGCCCGGCTTTTTATATTTGCCGATAAATTTTTAAAAAATGCGCTTGATAAGACACGTCAAAGCCTCCAATTTGCTCTCATTCGGCCCTGATGGGCTGGATTTGGAGCTGCAAGACCTCAATGTGCTGATTGGGCCGAATGGGTCAGGGAAATCGAATTTTTTGGAGGTTTTTGAGTTGTTGAAGTCGTTGCCGAGGGGAGAGGAAGACAGTAATAATTTGAGAGGGCTTATCAGTCGAGGAGGTGGAACAAATGAATTGTTTTGGAAAGGTGGCTTTTTCCCCTACGTCTCTGTTCAAGTACTACTAACAGTAGAAGATATATTTTTGGGATATCCTCTTGGACATAAATTCTATATAAATAGACTTGGTTTTATTGAAAAAGAATCTGTCAGAAATCCTGCGAACGAGGAACATCAAAGTAATGTATCAACCATCTATGAAAGAAATAAGTACGACAGATATTCCATGTTCAATTTTAAAACCAGTAAATTAGAAGAAACTAAGATTCTGCCAGACTTTACTTTATCAATTTTATCTCAGCGTCTTGGTAATGCCTATCTCAGTGACCTTGCAAGCACCTACGAACGTATCCGCCTCTACCGTGAATGGTCATTCGGCAGAAACACCATCTTCCGCACCCCCCAAAGAGCCGACCAGCGCAATGACCG
>JAUSMG010000213.1 GCA_030645295.1 Saprospiraceae bacterium
CACTTCTGCACGATGCGTAGAAGTGGGTTTTTCTTTTGTACTTTGTACTAATTTTGCAAACAGAATTTGTTGTAAAACCTTGATTGTCAATTAAGTTGCCGGACTGTCCATGGCCAAGCGCAGTAAAAAACAAGCTCCCAGCGAACAATATTCCAACAAGCTTTGGCAAACCCTGCGTTGCCTGAAGCATGAGGAGCACATCCGTTTGCTTCGTTATTTGCGCTCTCCTTATTTCATCATGAGCAAGACCATGGCGCCCCTTTGCGAGGTGCTGATAAAACTGATCGAACGAAAGGAAGTGGGTTTTGACCGGCCTCAGGTGTGGCAAAAGATCTTCCCCGATGAGCCTTACGACGATGTAAACTTCCGAAAATATTGCTCTGATCTGCTTAGACTCACCGGCGAATTTATGGCCCAGGAAATGTCCGAATCTGACGGGGCAAAGAAGTCCATTGGAACGCTGACTTACGCCGTCCAACACAGGGTAGAGCCCCTGCTGTCAACGGCCCTTCGCCAGGCCCGGACTGCCGTCGAAGAAAAACCTTACCGCTCCATTGATGATTTTCTGAGCGCGTATTCCGTTGAACGTCAATATTATGCGTTAATGGAATTTGACGTAAAGGTCAATACCCGGGCCAACCTGGAAGAGATTTCCCAACAACTCGACCTTTTTTATTGGATCGAAAAACTCAAACTTTTCAGTTCGATGCTCAGCCAGCAGCGGACCGGGAACCACCAGTACGATTTGAAGTTTATGGGCCAGATCCTGGAATTCCTCCGGGACTACCCGGTAGAAACGGTCCCTGAACTGGCCATTTACTATTATTCCTTCCTCACGCTTTATGAGGAGGAAAGTGTTTCCCATTATTACAATCTCCGTCGCCTGCTGGATGCGTATGCCACGGTGATGCCCCAAAAAGAGGCGATCGAGCTGTTCGACTCCGCGCTACACTATTGTACCGGCAAGATCAACAAAGGCGACCGCGCCTTTTTGCAGGAATATTTTGACGTTTTTGCGGAAGCCATTCAGAAAGGAATTTTTCTGCAAAATGGCGAGCTGGCCACCTGGCGTTTCAACAATCTGGTGGCCTCTGCCCTCGGTTTGGGAAAGCTGGAATGGGCCAAAGACTTCGTGGAAGAATTCAAAGATCACCTTCCTGCCGATTCGCGCCAGAACACTTATTCCTTCAACCTCGCCCGGGTCTATCGTTTTCAAAAGAAATACGACCAGGTGCTTGATTTACTCCAAAACGTTGAATATGAGGATATTGGGGTGAATCTCATTAGTAAAATGATGCTGCTTATTACCCACTACGAACGGAATGACCATGAGGTACTCAACTCATTCATAGAGTCATTCCGCGTTTTTCTCAACCGACACAAAAACATTCCGCAACCACGCAGGATCAGCTATCTCAACCTGTTGAAATACACCCGGCGACTCATGCGGCTCGCTCCGGGCGACAAATCAGCGGTGGCAAAACTCCGGGAGGAGGTTAGCCGTGAAAAGGCCCGCATTGTCAATCATGAATGGCTCCTGGAAAAACTGGGGGAGATGTGAGGGCTATGCTTAAGCGTGGACGTTCCAGTCCTGAAAAGTTTGGCGCAGCACTGCAGCACTCTGGAAATGAATGCCGCGAATCCCTACCGCTTCTCCTCCGTGTATGTTTTTCAGGACATCGTCAATAAAGACGGCCTGGGCGGGATCAACTTCATAACGGCTCAAAAGCGTCTGATAAATATCCGGAAATGGTTTGCGGGTCTTTTCGTCCCCGGAAACAACTATGCCTTCAAACCAATGCAAAAAATCGTACCGGGCCAGCGCCACCGGGAAGGTTTCGCTGCTCCAATTCGTGAGCGCAAGTAAACGGTGCTCGCCCCGGTCACGAAGTTCGCGCAGCAGTTCCACCGTTTCGGGAATTGGACCGCCGAGCATGTCTTCCCAACGATCATAATAAGTCCGGATCTCGGATTCCCACTCAGGGTATTGATCTACAAGCAATTGCGTCGCCACAGAGATTGGCCGACCCGCATCCTGCTCCACATTCCATTCGTGGGTGCAGATATTTTCGAAGAAATAATTCCGACGTTCCGCATCCGGAATGACCTCCCGAAAAACGTATTCCGGGTTCCAGTCAATTAAAACCCCGCCGAGATCGAAAATGATAGTCAATTTTGGAAATGTGGTCAATGTGATTAATGTGGCAAATGTGGTCAATGTGAGTGCAAAATTACATTGACCACATTAATTCATACATTAAATCTAAAGTGCATCAGATCGCCGTCAGTAACCACATATTCCTTGCCTTCTACCGCCATTTTACCAGCTTCTTTCACTTTAGCTTCTGAACCCAGGGTTACAAAATCGTTGTATTTGATCACCTCGGCGCGGATAAATCCTTTTTCAAAATCGGAGTGTATCACGCCAGCCGCTTCGGGGGCTTTGGCGCCACGGCGAACCGTCCAGGCCCGTACTTCCTTCACGCCTGCCGTAAAATAGGTGATGAGGTTGAGCAACTTATACGCAGCCTGGATGAGACGGTTCACACCGGGCTCTTCCAGGCCCATCATTTCCAAAAACTCCTGTCGCTCTTCCTTCGTTTCCAATTCCGCGATTTGTGCCTCAATGCCTGCACAAATGATCAGCACCTCGGCATTTTCTGCAGCCACTGATCTTTTAAAGGCTTCTGTATGGGCATTTCCGGATTGAATCGCGCCCTCGTCTACGTTGCAAACGTACAGCACTGGCTTGGCGGTCAGCAGAGTCAACTCTTTGGTGACCAGGTATTTAGCATCGTCATCCAGGCTGGCGAGCATCTCGCGCACCACACGACCCGTTTCTAAATGGGCCTTTACTGCGGCCAGGGTCTCAGAGGCTTTGGCTTCTTCCTTGTTGCCGGCACGGGCGGCACGGGTACTTTTGTCCAGCCGTTTTTCGACGGTTTCAAGGTCTTTAAAACTGAGTTCAAGGTCAATGATCTCCTTATCGCGTACAGGGTTAATGGAACCGTCTACGTGGACCACGTTGTCATCAACGAAACAGCGCACCACGTGAATGATGGCGTCCACCTCACGGATATTGGCGAGGAACTGGTTGCCCAAACCTTCTCCTTTACTCGCGCCTTTGATCAGTCCGGCGATGTCCACGATTTCCACCGTAGTCGGCTGAGTCTTTTGAGGCTCAACGATTTCGGTCAGTTTATCGAGTCGCTCGTCCGGCACGGTGATCATGCCCACGTTGGGATCTTTGGTGGCGAACGGGTAGTTTGCTGCCAGGGCTTTGCCGTTGGTGAGCGCGTTGAAAAGGGTTGATTTGCCGACGTTGGGCAGGCCGACGATACCGCATTGAAGTGCCATGTGTGAGAGGCGTGAGAGATGTGAGAGGCTAAAGCGCCGTGAGAGAAGTCAGCGGACCGACGGAATCAAGATTTTTCAAAACATGATTCTGTCACCGTTTCTTTTTCGGGCGCAAAAGTAAGTTTAATTTGGCAAATAGAAAGCCTGCGCCAAAACTTCGCCTCCGGTTTTTCCGCAACACAAAAGCAGGTCCAGAACAGAAAGGTTGGGCAAAAAGCCCGTTCGTTCTTCAAAAACCTGGGAATATCGATTTGGAGAAAACCAGGCAGGAAATTCATTCAAATCCCCTCCGATCGCATCGCGCAGATCAGTGCCTTGCGACCAGGTGCCGGAAGGACAATAGTCTGTCTGAAAAACAAATTCGCCCGACCAACCCAACTTCTTTTTCAAAATAAGGGTTTGAAAATCAAGGTTGTAGTCAAATAAAAAATCCCAGCGGCGTTCATAAAACGGTCGGATCTCATCGGCATAATGCTCAAAATAAGGTGCGTTGCCATAGGCTGCCTGGATCGTTCTCCAATGCTGCCGCTGCCAGGGTTCCTCGTAAGCAATTCGCACCTCCCGGATGGGCGTTTGTTGATGTTTGCCCTTTGTAAGCGGAATACTCATGCGCTGCGGACCGTTTGGCCCGGCGATATAACACCGGTTGCGGAGGGAACCTTTTTGGTAATGCTCAGCAGCATCCAGGGCCACCGGATTTTCTTTCCAAATGGCTGAGCACCAGGCGATTGAAGGGAGGTATTGAGTTTCTAAGAGCAACATTATGAACGATGAACGATGAACTATAAACGATGAAC
>JAUSMG010000219.1 GCA_030645295.1 Saprospiraceae bacterium
TCGAATCCCTCTCTCTCCGCATTTTTTAATCTTGGGCAATCTTTAACGGCTTTTATTTGTGACTAAACGTATTGAAAATCAGTAAGTTAAGGAAACAAAGAAAACGTTAGAGATTACCTAAGATTGCAGAAAACCAAAATAATTGACACCATATTTGACACCTGATGCTACCTTTGCCGGGCATAACAGGGAGTTTCTATCTCCCCTCTCCCAAGTATGGCAAAGCCCAGGTTCAATCTTAAAAGTAAGGAAGAGAAAGACTCCAACATTTTCCTTGTGTACTCCTACCCCAACGAGGCTCGGAAAAGATTCCGATATTCCGTAGGCTGCTCAGTGCCTGTCGCACTATGGAATGATAGGGAGCAAAGAGTTCGTTCTTCTCGACAGTTTCCCCAGTACTCTGAAATTAATGCCATACTCTCGGACCTCGCGCAAAACGCTGAGAAAATTTATCTGATATTCCGAAGCCAGGGCAAGGATCTTTCCATTGAGCAGTTCAAAATCGAGTTAGATAAAATATATGGCAAACATACTACTGAACCAGTAGATGATAAAATCACCTTTGAAAAGTTTTGTAGCCAATTCATCCAGGAGCGCATAGGCAATCCAGACTACAGCCGTGGTTCCATTGTTGTGTACAAAAATTGCGTTAAGCACACGCAATCGTTTGCGGCGCTATCTCGGAGGCAACTAGACTTTTTAGATTTCGATTATGCCTTTTTCGCTGACTTCACAAACTATCTTTTCACAAAAAATTTCAGCAAGAATTACATCCACAAAATCGTCTCCACCCTTAAAACAATTCTTCGGGAAGCGGATAAACGTGAAATTTCGCCTGCTTTGAAGTACAAAAGTGATTGGGTGCAGGTCTCCAGGGAGGAACCAGCAAAAATCTACCTGACAGAAGAGGAGTTGGATAAAATTGCCGCGTTGGATCTTAGCACCAACGCTCGCCTTGACCGGGTACGGGATCTGTTTCTTTTGGGTTGCTTTACTGGCTTACGGTATTCTGATTACCGTTCACTCAAACTTGAGAATCTAGTCATCAAGAATGGCAGACAATATATTGACATCCTTACCCAGAAGACCCGGCAAAGGGTTGTGATCCCACTTCGAAAAATAGTAGTGGATATGCTTCAAAAATATAACGGCGTTCCCCCGCAAGGCATCACCAACCAAAAGGCAAATGAATATTTGAAGGAATTGGGCACTTTGTCAGGCCTTGATCAAGCCATTCTGGTCACTTCCTTTCGAGGCGGCAAACGCATTGATCAAATATTCAAAAAGTATCAGCTTATCACTACCCACACTGCCAGACGTTCGTTTGCTTCTAATGCATTCAAGGCAGGCGTACCGGTAAAATCAATCATGCAATTAACCGGTCATAAGACGGAGAAAGAGTTCTACAAGTACATTCGGCTTTCAGGAGAAGAACATGCGGAGTTAATTGCTGAGAATCCGTTTTTTAAATAATTTCACCGCGCCATCAATTTACCCTTCGCGTCATCTCCATCAATGAAGCTGGCCGCCTGGGCCACCCAATCAATACGGCGGGCTAAGCTAGTATCTGACCAGTTAAGTAAACGTTTGTGGTAATTGTACCAATGGGCTTTTTCATACCTTGGATGCCTTGCTAGCAAAGCGTCTCTTAGCAATAAAACGCCTTCCGGTATTGGAGCATAAATTGAGTCCCTAAATAGAATTTCCTGATCAGATGTTGTCCCTCTTTTTTGGAAGGGGGGCGGCGCGCAACTTGGGGGGGAAGGCTCTTTTTGAACGCTTAAAACCTCTTCATTTTTAAAAAAAATTGTGTGTGTTGTGCTTCCTGCACGTTCATTCACACACTCTTTATTTTTTAATAAATTCTCTTTATTCTTTTCTTCTTCATTGTTTATTAGCACCGTTTTTTCCGACGGTCGGTTTTTTCCGATATCGGACCTTTTCGATTTTAGGGAAAACTCCCTTTGGGGTTGCCTAATAATTGAAACAGGTTGAGTGTTTTTAAAGTTGGGATTTAACTCGGGGTTCTCAAAAACTTCCCACTGTTTCCCACAAAACTTGGTGCCAGAATGGGCTCTAACGGTCACCAGACGGGCATAACCCAACTTTTCCAATTGCTTGAAGATTGTTCCTATACTGTCCTCACTCATTTGGAAACGCTTGGCTAATTGAGATACTATTATTTCCCAGTCTTTAGGTCTTCCGAGCAGATATGCCATTACTCCTATTGCTTGTGGCTTTAGTCTTTCGTCGTCCAGTATCTCTTTACTGACAATTTGATATGTCACAGGACGTGGGTCGCAGTGATATATCATGGCTTTTGGGAAATAGTTTGGTGAAAAAATGGTCCTTTTTTACTTCCGGAAATGGCCTGTACAACTTCTGTACGCAGGAAACGGACTACGCGGCCGCTCCGATATTTACGCAAAATGCCTGCATTTGATAGGTGGTCTACCGTGGTCAGGCAGATATCAAGGAATTCTGCTACCTCACGGCGTGTGAGGTAATCTTGATGTTGCATTTGGGCGGGAACTACTTGTGGTAATGACTGATTTGATATTTGAGTCAACAAGCATTCAATTTTGGCAAGGCGTTCATCAAGTACTTCAAATGGGTTGGTAATCTTTGTCTCTGTCATCTTGGAATTTAATTTTTGTAGAGACAAAGGTGCAAGCCGACAAAAATTAATCTTTCCCAACCATCCCGTGGGAATCAACGGGACAGACTTTAACATTTCTCATAACACTAAATCCTTCATAACCTCCTCTAACAAGTCTCTGCGCTTTGGAAAATCTTTACTTATATAATCCGGTGATAATGAATCAATTTTAAACTGCATAGTCATTAACCTTGCAATTTCATAATTATAAACTGGTTTTAATTTCCCTTTCTTTTGTAATGCTTGCACCAATACTGCTAAATACTTCTTTTTACCGGATCCCGTAATAAAGGCCGCATTTTCATCTAAAATATCAATGGATTTGAGGTAAAGTACCACTTGGTCAAAATCTTCGGTTCGTTTGAACAAGCTAATAAACGAGTCATATCTATGTGCTATAATATTTCCGGCATATGCAACAGGAGGTTCATTACTTTCACCGACTAAGTATGCTTCTATATTTTTCCACACGCCACGTAAAAACTGAAGATAATATATATCCGAATAGAAGTTGAAAATGTCCTCACTAGGTCCTACATTGGAAAAGTCGATATTTTCATCAAATACCAACTCGAAAAAAGGATCCCGGTCTTCAGCAAGCAAATCAATTGCTTGCGGGATGACAGCTTCAAAACCATTATTATAATATCGCCCCTGCTGGTAAAATAGGAATGGGTATTCTAAACGCGCAATTTCACTCCGAACGAATGCCATATTATTTTCGGATGCTGCAAATGCGGTATAAAAGTTTCGTGTTTGGATGAAAAAATTCAGTACAAAGCGTTTGGAAATTTTTCTAATCCGTTGCCGCTTTTCTGGTTGGATATGTTCCGAAATGGAATAATACCAAAAATGTAAGTTTAGATACCGCTCCAAGGTCTCCGTCATTTGTTCGATGGAATATGGAGTGAAAAGAGTAGAATGAAGCCACTTTTTGCAGTTCAACATTTCTTTACTACAATTTTCAATTTCTTGCATGAAAAGTCAATTATTTAGTGGTTGAAGATTTAGAAAATGCGGTAAAATTTCCTGCAATAAGCGGATATTAGGCCGTGGTTACGCCCTGCCCCTCGCAACTCGGTACCAAAAATAAGTAGAAAAAGTTGAACATCGTAACTTTCACACTTAAAAGCGGATACAATGTAAAAAAGTGGATTTAATGCCAGCCCCAATGCAGGCGATTTATCTCAAAATGCGGAGAAAAAGACAATTTATGCGGGAAAAATTAAGGAGTAGTTCCCAAGCGTTATGATTAAGTGCCGGATTCAAGTTTCATAGTCCAAAAAAAATCAGCACAAAGCTGCCATTTCGGAGGATTTCCGGGAATATAATTAGAAGATTTTTGCCGGATTAATTCTGCCCCTAATGCGGAATAATTTAATTTTAGCTGTTTAAAATTCGCACGCTACTTTCGGAACACAACTTTCATTTCCGCTTTGTCACCCAATACTCATTATTACGACTGATGAAAATTCATTAATGCGTAATTTTTTCCCCACAAAGTATTTTAGATTTAAATTGTTCCCGCATTGGAGAGATTTTCCATTAGCAAAAGCGGAAGATTTAGACATAATTTTGTAATTCATCCACCATGATCGTGCTGTTGACAGGGGGCTGAATGCGGTTGATACCAAAGACCAAGACTCGATTTCACAAGAACTACGGAACTTTGCTGGAGCAGATTCTTCATGCCGTACTTCAGCCAATTTGAAAGGAAGATTTTGTTGAAGCCGGGAAAGTATTTGCCCCGGAAAGAGTTTTTGGAGTATCACTTGGAGAAAGTATGCTGGCAGTAGTATCGTCCTTATTTTTGTAATTGACCGTAAATCACTTAGGCATTGGAAGACATTCGAAATACCTTAAAGGAACTGTCCTTAAAAGACGGCATTGACTTAGTGCTGAACGTAACCAAAGACAATGATGTGTTTTTATTAAAAAGCAGATTGTCAAATTTGGAATCCGACAACCGTAGAGGCTTGTTAATACTGGATGAGTATAATACTCAACGTAATCGTCTGCAACGGGATTGGCTGCAAATGCTTGACACTTTATCTATTGAAGTTGTTCAGCAGGTTACTGCCAATTCTTTCCTCCATATCCAACCTGAACATGTCGTTCCAAAATTGCGTGTGGCTTCGGCCTTGTTACGCATCTGGAAAAGCGACTTTGGTAGCTTACCCGATTCACACATAGATCGTCCAGAAACGACAGAACTTTTATCCTGGATTGACGCGCCGCTTTCTTCTGACCAAAAAGGCATCATGTTGCTGATAGGTAACCCAGGGTCAGGCAAGTCAGTCGTTATGGGCGATGTGCTACGAAAACTTGAAGAACGCAACATTCCGGTACTGGGACTGAAAGCGGATCAGGATTGTGCCGAAAATCTTTCAAAATTAAGCATGCGCCTTGATTTAGATCAAGGTATCGTACCAACAATCCAGGCATTAGCTCAATCGGAAGAGCGAGTGGTGTTACTGGTTGATCAGATAGATGCCCTATCACAATCGCTTTCTGTCAGGCGTGAGTACCTGAATACTTTCACCCGCCTTATTCATGCCTTAGAAGAAATTTCCAATGTGCGGATCATTGTCTCATGCCGGATTTATGATTTGCAGAACGACCAGGCTTTTAATTTTTACCAAAATCAGAAGCAAATCACTTTAGGCAAATTGGGAGAGGAGCAAGTCAAATCTGTACTCCAAAAACTCGATCCGGCAAATCCGCCACTTTCAAAAGAATTGATGGGACTGCTTCAAGTCCCCTTGCACCTCAATGTCTTTTGCCGGATTTATCGCGCGGACTTGGCTTTTGCAAAATTTAAAGCATTGCGCGATCTGTATGAAGAACTGTGGGCACAAAAGATAATGACTCCGACGATTTCCGATATTAATCCTCAAAAGTGCGGGGATTTGGTAGCGGAAATAGCGCGTTTGATGTATGACCGTCAAAGTCTAATGCTTGCTCCCGCCTTATTCAGTCAGAATTATGCGCAAGAGTTGATTCAACTTCAACATGCCGGTATTATCACCAGGTCTTCGCATAATGAATTGGTCTTCTTTCATCAGACTTTCTATGAGTTTGCTTTCGCCAAACAATTCGTCGCACGAAGTGTTCCGGTCGAAGAGTACCTGGAGGAGAACAAGCAAAATCTCCACATACGTGCGTGCCTGAAAATGATCCTTGAATTCCTACGCGAGAGCGACCCGAAGGAATATCTGCGAGTGAATCACACCATCCTGACTTCACCCAACTTTTATTTCCATATTAAGTCCCTGGCTTTATCTGTCATAGGCTTTGGTAAGACTCCAAGCAGCAAGGAGATGGAACTGGTTCGAGATAATATTTTCCCGGATTTAGCACTATTCAAAGCATTCGTATCTTCGGTAAGAAGTCGCGAGTGGTTGCTTTTTTTGCTGGAAGAAAAACAACTTCAAAAACTCATCGAACCACAACCTGAGCCGTCCTTATCAACCTTGAAGGGTGTAGAAGTAGAGCGATATGGAAGCCGGGTCGAGATGCTAAATGGGGTTTTTCAGCGGCACTTGCCGGAAAGCGAGGCAGAAATACTGACCTTTTTAGAAGGGCTGCCCGAGTTCACATATAAAGTATGGCTTATTGAGAGGATCCTTTATGGAATTGACAAATGGGATCATCCTTCTAGTTTTAGGCTCTTCGATGCATACGAAGACAAAATTGATGATTTTACGTCTTTTGAATTGATCAAAAAAGCCGCTGATAGAAATTTGGATTGGGCACTTGGTCATCTGGGAAAACGCATTGAAAAAGCAGTGCAAGCAAAAAGAGAAGCTTGGAGAGAAATCGAATTTGACCACGATATCACCGAACTGCTTAAGCAGTTTGTTGGAAAGTATCCAGATCAAACCTTCGATTTGCTACTCGGCTTTCAACTCCAGCAGCTAACCCCATTAGAGCTAATTAGAACAAACCATTACAGCAGCATCGTTAATGATTATGGCTTTTTAGATATAGATATCGAAGAAGAGCCTGAACCGGTTCCTGTAAGCCTCCTTTACATGTTGGTATACTGTGCTCGCAGATTGGCGAGAAGTAAATCGCCACGCTTTGAACAGTTTATCCGGCAAACTATAGGGAGTAACTCTGCCACAGAATTACTGATATTAGTGGAAGGGCTGCGATCTAACTCATCTGACTTCGCTATTGATATATTTGAGTATATTGATGTATTTTTGTTAAAAAATGGTTTCAATTGCAGCGATTCCTTGTCCTGGCGTAGCCGAGAACTGCTGAAAGAAGCATACCCATATTTTTCAGGAATCCAGAAAGGTCAAATTATCCAACTCGTGTCTGAAATTGAATCAAAGTCTGAGCAGGATAGGGCTTTGAAACATGAAAGTCATGAATGGATTGGACACGAACGCTGGCTCTGGCTACAATGCCTGCCGGACGAAGATTTGGCTCAAACTCCATTAATCGAAAAGATGGCTAAGGAGCTGAAAGCAAAATTCCTTGACTCAAAGAACGAGCGGCCCAGACGTTTCGCCTTCTTTCGGGCCGTTGGAGCTCCTTTGCCAGCGCAGGTATATAAAAAAATGACTTTGGTTGAATGGAAAGCCAGCTTCCTGAAATACAATCAAGACCATCACGGAGAAATCGGTTCAGATGAAGGAAGCATGGATGAGCACGCGGATCAGTTTAAGAAAGAAGTCCAAGAACGTCCCGATTTCTTCTTTCCGCTGATTGAAGAATTAACCGCCGAGCATTCATTCCCCACCACATATCTCGGTCATGGTTTGGATGGCTTGATAGCTGCGAAATACCCGGCCATAGAAATGCTCGATTTATTCAAAAAAATTAATTGTAAGGATTGGAGTGCCAGTGAGATCTTACAGCTTATTAGCCTCTGTAGATATTTCATCCGTGCAAAAATAGAGGATGACTACTTTCTCCTGTTCCTAATAGAACTGGTACGTACGCACAATGATCCTGAAGACAGCACACTCAGAGTGAATGTAAGGGGGGACGAAGTTGAATCCATTATTGTCAGCAGTTTTAATACTGTCCGTGGGAGCGTCGTCCATTTGCTACCGTACGGCTATTATTTCAAACAGCATGAGACGCTACTTTTTGAAACACTGGAACAAATCGCGGAGGAAGACATTTTGCTTGTACGATGTGAGATGATACCGGGTTTGTCATGCTTGATGCATTTAGATGCAGAACGAACGCTGCGTTTATTTCTCCGGCTGGTTCAAGATGGCGAAGAAGCTATGATGAAGCATTCGTTATTTCCGGCGCGACCTCTTGCTTGGCATAACTTTGAAGGTATGGAGCGCTACTTTGAAGAAGCACTGAAACATCCCAATCTGCACCATGGCACGGGCATTCTTCTTTCATTAATTTGGGCTTTCGATCGTGCTGATTCACTCGCCTGGCTTAATCGATTCGTGGCTATCAGCGATGAAGCGATTGCAGGTGCTATCGAAGTAGCCGCCCATAACATTCGTGACGAAAACGATCAACCAATTTCCAGAAGCATTGAAATATTTGGACGTTTTTTATCAGGGTTTACCGAACGTATCGGGCAAGCCTATCATGTGGCCTTTAAACACCTGAAACCTGCTGACTTTTCACACTTGCAGCCTACACTTATGCAATATAAGGATTCGGAAATCGCTCAAAAAAAACCCGGGGCGTTTTACCAATACCTCGTCACATGTGCACAAGAATATCCCGCAGAATGTCTTAATTTAGTGGAGAACTTCGATCAGTACGAAAGACCCGATATTCGTTATTCAGGTAATTATAGCAACGAGCCGCTCCAGGTAGTGCTCAATGCTTACAATGCTTTATGGGGCAAAAAAGTCAAGAGAACGGAGGACAAGGCACTGCTTAAAAAAGCCATGCTACTTTTCGACCGTATGCTGCTGGATGAGCGTTTTTATACCCATGCCGATAAAGCATTAGAGTTGATCGAACACTAATCTATTTCTTCCTCAAAAAAGGCAATACCTCTTGTGCCCAAAAACCCTTTGGGGAACTGCTCTACCTCCGGGAATCCCAACTCAATGTCGCGGCCATCCCGTGGCATCCACACCGTTCCAAAAAGGTAATCCCATAGACTAAGCGTTATGCCATAGTAGGTTAAACACAAGTATATAGTCGATCTTAATTCCGTCGTTTTGCGTCGTTAAAACACCATTACTCGGTCACTTTCGATGGTCCAGGCCGCTAGATCTTGCATATTACTCATCTCAACCCCCTCCAACAACGTAAGTCCTGTCAGCCCCCTTGCCTGAGCACAGCTACCGCAAAGTTTGATTGCACCGCCATGGTTCAGTACAAGTTTGAGCATTCGGCCCATGTTATAATAACCATTGGGGGTATCCTGACCATTTAACGCTGCCGTGACGGCATCGGCCATTAGAAAAACGCGGATATCTGTTTCGGGAGTGTCTTTTTTAAGTTGGTGCGCCAAACGGAGCGCATTGTACATTTTTTCGTTGCCGTATGGGGCTTCATTAATGATCAATAGAACTTTCATCTCTAAATTGTTTCCACAAAATTAGAGATGAATGAGGGTCAATTTGATGATGATAATCAGAGTTTTAGGTGATTTATATTGGAAAATTGATTGCGCCAATCAGGAGAAGGATGCCCGTAAAGCGAAGGTTAAACGTTGGTTGCGTCCTATTCAACAGCGTTTAGTTTCGTCGTTTGTTGGCTATTTGTGGTCACTTTTTGACGTATCCAAGCCCAAATGGTGGGGCTATTTATCGCGCATCGCATCCGATAATCCGCCCAAATTCCGATGGCTACCGTCAATACCCCAACCGCGACAATGCTCGCTGGAATACCAAATGCATCCGCTAAAATCCCTGTGAGTAAAGCCCCGATTGCATAACCCATGTCCCGCCAAAACCGAAATACGCCCAAGCTTTTGGCCCGGTCAAATGGGTGCGTGTTTTCGGCTATCGAAGCCAGAAAAGTCGGGTACACCATCGCGGTACCCCAGCCAAGCAGCGCCAAAAGCAGGGCAAACGAGACAAAACTGCCCGCCATCGCCAAGCCCAACAAGGCTAGGCCCTGCAAGATCATTCCCCACAACAAAAGGTCTTTTTTACAAACCCAATCAGACAGTCGCCCGCTGAACAGCTGCCCAATGCCCCAAACTGCCGGGTACACAGCTGCCAAAATTCCGATTTCATGCAGTGAAAACCCTTTTTGAACCAGTAAAATGGGGAGCAGTCCCCAGACCATGCCATCGTTCAGGTTGTTGACCAAGCCGGTCACGGTTACCGAGCCGAGGTTGCGGTCTCGTCAACTGGTATCGCGGAAAATCTGCTCCAAGCGTGGCACCTGGCTTGTGACCGCTTCCGTCGCCATGTGTGCGTGCGTGTCGCGCACCAGCAGCAGTGTGGCGAGGAAGCCAATTACTGACAAGCCCACGCCAAGGTAAAACGGGTAAGGCCGCAGGCCGTATTCCCCTGCTATCCAACCAGTTGCAAAAGCGGCCAAGGCCACGGCGAGATAGCCTGCAAATTCGTTCAAGCCCATCGCCAATCCCCGGTCGCGCTCGCCCGCGAGGTCTATTTTCATCACTACCGTAGCCGACCAGGCAAAACCCTGATGTGCACCGAGCAGTATGTTGGCGCCAATCACCCAGCCCCACGTCGGTGCAAACATCAGCAGGAAAGGCACGGGCAAACCGAGTGCCCAACCCAACAATAGCAGCCGTTTTCGCCCCAAACGGCTGGCCAAAGTGCCGGTAAACAAGTTGGCAAAAGCTTTTGTAATGCCGAAGGCCACAATAAATGACAGTACCGCAGTTTTTGCCGCGATGCCGAACTCCACTTCGGCCAGTTGCGGCAGGATGCTCCGTTCCATGCCGATCATGCCGCCTACAAAGCCGTTGATGATTACGAGCAAGGAGAACTGTCGCCAATTTTCTTTGAGCCCGAGTTTTACGTCATTCATGAGATGAGTATGTTAATAATTGAATTACAGTTGAATGGAGATTCAGGGTTATCAATTCTGCCATTTTTCTTCCTTCAAAATCTGTACATCCAAGTAGTTTTCTTCCATCCGAATGGCGGTGAAGCCGTTGGCATTCAGCAGCTGCACGGCTTCGTCCGCGTAGGTACAGAAGGGCCCTCTACAGCAAGTAATGATGGTCTTGTCGCGGGGCAACTCTGCCAACCGCTCTGACAACTCACTCATAGGGATGGAGTGAGCATCCTCCAAATGTCCGGCGGAAAATTCATCCAGCGGGCGAACGTCGAGAAACAGCACCCTGTCATTTTGGGGTAGGGTGTCGTAAGACAAACCAGCAGCACTGCCTGCTTCTTGCCGGAATTGCCGGAGTGTTATCTGAACAGCAGGTTCCTGCTCCATCGCCAAATCCCGAATGGCTTTCCAGGCAGCATAAGCTTTGCGCCCGTTCAAGGCATAGTAGATGAAATTGCCTTCCCGGCGAGTTTTCACCAAACGGGCATTTTTCAAAACCTGCAAGTGCTGCGAGGCATTGGCTACCGTAATGGCTGTTTGCGCAGCGATTTGTTCCACCGACTTTTCGCCATTGGCCAGTAAGTCAATGATTTCCAATCGGTTAGGACTGGAAAATGCTTTGGTCAGGCCAGCAATGGCCGTGTAGATGTTGTCTTTGAAGGTTCGTTTTTCCATAATTTTTTTCTGTTCAAGTGTTCAAACATATTCTTGAATAGATTGTTTACCCAAAAAAATATTTTATGAAAAAAGCAATCATTGAACAAGAATGCATCGCATCCAGCGAAGCAAAAGAAAAACTGATGGCTGGCAACACCATCCAGATCATTGATGTGAGAAGCCCCGAAGAATTTGCGGAAAAGCACATTTCGGAAGCGATCAACATCCCCTTGGACGAACTGGAACATTTCTTGTCAAAACTCGACAAGAGCCTCTTTTTCGTCACCGCTTGCGGAAAAGGCGGAGGGAGGTCATCAAAGGGAGCCGAAATTTTGCGAGAGGGAGGGTTTCGCGCCGCCTGGTTGTGTGGTGGGACCTTTGGGTGGTTTGACTGAACTACTTTTCTTGACAAATCGGAAAGGTGATTATTACTACCCTAATGAATGACCAGGATCATTTTGAGGGGGCAATTTTTTTAAGAAGATTGAGGCTTACAATTAAAATGCTGTACAATGAGCAAGACAATATTGGTATTAGGTGGCGGCTGGGGTGGTTTAACCGCTGCTCATGCCTTACGGGGTCTTGTCCCCAAGGACTATCGGATAGTCGTGATTGAAAAAAGTCAATCTTTTATTTTCTATCCTTCCTTCCTGAGGGTCGCAATCGGAGAAAAGCCTGATTTGGATACCGTTGAAAGCCCGATGAAAAATCTTCTGCGGAAGGATATAGAAATCATAAATGAAACAGTCATCCGCATCCATCCGGAAACACGAACTGTTGAAACCGACGCTCAAACCCTGCAAGCTGATTACTTAATCATTGCAATGGGTTCTGAGTTGTATCCCGACAACATTCCCGGGTTTTCGGAGTCCGCGCTTAATCTTTATGACACAAAGGGCTCCTTTGACATTCATGAAAAACTGAAAGACTTCAAGAAAGGCAAGATTGCATTTTTGATTACCCGCACGCCGTTCCGCTGTCCTCCTGCTCCCTACGAAGGCGCTATGCTAACGGAATGGTTCATGAGGCAAAGAGGTGTGCGTCAGGATGTTGAAATTTCAATTTACACTCCTGAAAAACAACCCATGCCAGTTGCCGGTCCAGAAATTGGGGAGGTGTTTAAGCAGATATTGGCTGAACGCAACATCAATTATTACCCTGAGCACAGCGTTACAAGTATTGATGGCAAAACCGATAAAATTTACTTTTCAAACAACCAAGAAGCCGATTACGATTTGCTGATCGGTGTTCCGCCCCATGGCGCGCCCCAATCAATCGTAGATTCGGGGTTGACGGATTCTTCTGGATACATCCCGGTTCATCCCCAAACCATGCAATTATTGGAAAATGTGGATGAACTAACAACCCGTTACCCACAGGTTTATGCCATTGGCGACAACACAGCTATCCGTCTTTTGAACGGCATGATGCTTCCCAAAGCAGGTGTTTTTGCAGAAGCACAGGCGCATATTGTCGCCGGAAATATCGCCGCTGAAATCAAAGGGGAAAAACACTCAGGATTATTTGACGGCAGGGGGATTTGTTATGTCGATGTGGGCGATGGAATGGCTGCCGAAGGTTCTGGCGATTTCTATGCGTATCCCGCGCCCTCGATAATATTGGAATCGCCTTCACTGGAAGTCCGAAAAGCCAAACATGAATTTGAACGCATTTTTGAAACCTGGTTTGGCAAGTAAACTTCTGGAAACCAGCATTGGTTTTAAGAAAGTTAACGATCAATCTTCACTCGATTTTCCGAAAGCTTGTGTTCGCTACCTTTGCAGGCATGACCTTTTACACAGACCTTTTACGCTTCGTTGCCATTGCCCAAATACTCCTCCTTTTAGGGCTGTTCTGGCGAGATAGGGGAAATCAAAAAAACACTATCCCGGCCCAATTATTCGGATGGTGTGTTGTAGGTTATCTCTTGGCAGACTGGTCGCCTATGAAGGAATATCCGGCGATTTTCCTTCCCTTGCTAATGTTGCCCTTCCTTGCCCCGGTAGCATTTTGGCTTTTTAGCAAGTCGCTTTTCGACGACGGTTATCAGTGGCGGTGGTCTTTCGGGTGGCTGTTGGCTGCGATGGCCGGGATACATTACCTCGCATTTTTCCAGCAGCTGTATTTGCCGCTCCAAGAGAGTATTCAAATCCTATTTGAATGGTTGATCCAACTTATTTCCCTAACGTTCATAGTGTTGGGCATTCTCGAAGCAGCCCGCAACCGTGAGGAGGATTTGGTGCTTTCTCGATTACATTTTCGCACAATTTTCATCATAACCACCGCTGGGTTAATGGCTATCACGGTGCTTTCGGAAGTGTCGCTTCGGGGCGCAGCGCCACCGCCGATCCTGAATGCAGCACAAAAAGCCTTCATATTCGGACTGACCGTTTTTTTCTCGCTGCGATTGCTGTCGTTGAAGCCAGGTTTTTTCCCAGAAAATGAAAAATCTACCCCGATGCCAGTCACCACCCTGGAGGTGGACGAACGCTTGCTTGCGAAACTTTCCAATTTAATGGATACGCAAAAGTACTGGCGCACAGAGGGATTGACCATTAGCCAACTTGCCGAAAAGATGGAGGTTAAAGAGTACCGTTTGCGCCAGGCTATCAACCAACACCTTGGCCATCGAAATTTCAACGATTACCTTAACAGTTACCGAGTGCGGGAAGCCTGTTCCGTGCTGTCCAATCCAGAGCAACGGGATTTGACCATTCTTGAAATTGTGTATGATCTGGGCTATGCCTCGCTCGCCCCGTTCAACAAAGCCTTCAAAGACACGACGGGCATGACCCCGACGGAATGGCGACGATCAAAAATGAGCTAACAAATCCTCCTTGATTTCAAAATCGGTATTCATTTTTCAGTTTCAAGTGGATTGCCTCTTGTGCCCGACGGTAGTTTTGCCCCACAAATTCAACTACTGTCTTATGCAAAACCTTTCTTTTCCAGAATTTTTTCCACGTGTTTTGTTCGCCGATTTTCTCCGCTATTTTTTGGTAGCAGGTGCGGCATACCTTGTTTTTTGGGTCATATATTCCAAAAAGTGGCGGCATCGCATCATCCAGAAAAAGTCGCCGGAAGCGAAAAGCATGTGGCTCGAATTCCGCTATTCAATGAGTACCGTTTTCATTTTTGCCCTCATTGGTTTTGGAATTATGCGTTTGAAAAGCGCAGGGTATACGCTTATGTACGACAACTTCGAGCAATGGGGCGGAGTGTGGTTTGTCCTAAGCATTGCCCTAATGATTTTAATGCACGATGCCTGGTTTTACTGGACACACCGACTGATGCACCACCCGAAAATTTTCAAGCACGTCCACCTTGTGCATCATCGTTCGACCAACCCTTCGCCCTGGGCAGCCTATTCCTTTCATCCCATTGAGGCAGTCATTGAGGCAGGGATTTTTGTACTCATCGTTTTTACCATTCCAGCGCATGAACTGGCGTTATTCATATTCCTCATTTACATGATAATCCGTAATGTGTTGGGACACCTCGGCATCGAGTTTTTGTCCAAAAATTTTCTGGCTAACCGATGGCTCAACTGGCAAACCACTACTACACACCACGACCTGCATCACAAACATTTCAACCACAACTTCGGCCTGTACTTCACTTGGTGGGATAAATGGTTCGGCACTGAACATCCCAGGTATAGGGAAACTTTCGAGGAAGTGACCTCGCGAGAAAAAGAAACTGGAAACCCCAAATCAGCGCGGGTAATTAATATATTGTTCGGAGCACTTTTGCTGAACAATGTGGCTTCTGCACAGTCGCCCGTTGGCACCTGGAAAACAGTAGATGACAAAAGCGGAAACACACGTTCCATCGTACAAATCGAAGAAAAAAGCGGTATGCTCGAAGGCAAGGTCTCGCAAATATTTCTTCAACCCTGCGAGCCACCCGAACCTGTCTGCTCGAAATGTTCTGGAGAAAGAAAAAATGCCAAAATTGTGGGAATGAATTTCCTCTGGGGTTTTAAAAAAGAGGGTGAAAAATGGACGGGTGGCCGCATCCTTGACCCTGCCAACGGCACAACGTATCGAAGCGTAATCTGGCTGGAAAATGCCAACACGTTGAAAGTGCGGGGATACTGGGGAATATTTTGGCGAACGCAAACATGGACGCGGATGCAGTGAGATACTAAAAGTCCTTCTCCCCATATTCAGTCTTTTGCGATTTTCCCTTTTTGGCTTTGTCATTCAGGCGATAACCTGCGCTTATCAGCAATGCGCGGCCATGCTTGCGCCAAGATATGGGCGCGTTCGAGGTGATGCGAAGCCAGTGGGAGGTTTCGCTGCGCGAACTCGGTTTTGTACAAGGCCATCTCACTGTGGAAGTGTTCCTTTAAGCCTTTCGGCATTCTCCAGTGGAGGTTCATTTTACAACAGCAATTTCAAATTGATATGGGAGATTAAAAATGGCTTAAATATCGTGCGAACTTGACAAAGTATATATCCTTTGATAGCTTTGCGTTATTTTCATAAATGGATTTTCATTGCTTAACTTGATAATTGCGGCACTTAAACGACCTATAACGGTTCTTGTGCTTGTCATAGGCGTTGTGCTATTGTCCATCCTGGCGCTTCGGCGGATGCCCTTGGATATGTTTCCCGACCTCGGCTTGCCTACCATCTATATTTCTCAACCCTATGGTGGCTTGTCGCCGGAGCAGATGGAAGGGTTTATCACTTCCAACCTCGAATATTACTGCATTTACCTAACCGGG
>JAUSMG010000221.1 GCA_030645295.1 Saprospiraceae bacterium
TTCAGAATTTTATACATTATGCGATCTTTTTACCTGGTATTTTTATGTGTTTGTTTGGCGAATTCGCTACCCTCCCAAACATTCTATGCAAGCCCCGATCCCCTGCTCGTGAAGGAAATTCAGTTTGATCAAGCCAACGAGTGCATTATCCACTTCGATAACCCCGGTGGGGATAGTCTGCTATTGCACTGGCGACTGGTGGAATCCAATCTTCCTGAAGAATGGGATGCTGATCTGTGCGATTACGGGCTTTGCTACATTGGAATCCCTTCCAACGGATTAATGAGCACGGTCTATGATACGATACAACCTTACCTGAAACTGATCGTGCAGCCCGGAAATGTGGCCGGCGCAACCTGGATCTGGTTCCGGGTATATGAGGAAGGCAATCCCGATAATTTTGAGGACGTTTTTTACAGCCTGCATACGCCGGGTACCCTCAGCACCAATGCGCAGGAGATATCCGCACTGAGCGTTTATCCGAATCCGACCAGCGATCAATTGTATCTGGAAAACCGACAAGCAGTTTCCGGTATTTCACGAATTTTCAATGCAAATGGACAGTTGATGTGGGCGGGAGCTATTCCGGCAAATGGTTTGGAACAGATTGGGGTGGGGGAGTGGCCGGCTGGATTGTATTTTTTGCAGACTGGGGGACAGACAAAGAAAATCCTGGTTCAGAAATAGTCTGTCAGGTATATTTTCGACACAGTTTGACTATGTATTTTTGATAGGATAGACAGGATGGACAGGATAAACAGGCGATACCGTTGAGCCTTGGCTTCGCATATCAAGCAGCACGTGTCATTCTGAGCGTAGCGAAGAACCCGAGGGCGAAGCCCGATTAATTAAAGCCTTTGCTTCGGGTTCTTCGCTACGCTCAGAATGACACAACTGCTTGGAATGCGCTGCCGGGGCTCGGCGGTAAAGCCGATCTTATCATATCCATCCTGTCAAAAAATACTTATACACCGCTTCCCAAAACCAATACAACAAAATCACACATTTTTCAATGAAAAATCTCGCCACAATCCTTTTCTGCTGTTTCTCAATGACCGCCTTGTTCGGTCAAACGCGCATTTTCGTGTTGACTAAATCCGCCACGGAAACCACGCTCAGCCTGCATATCTCCGGCATCGATAAAACTTCGGTGACGACCCCTCAAGGAGAAGCGTTCAGCATCGGCATGGAAGATGGAACGCCTCTGCTACAGGAAGGAAATCCGGATTTGCCAAAATTTGCAACTTCCCTTATGATTCCCAATACCGGCAATATGGCCGTGGAGATCATAGCGTCCGATTTTCAGGACTACCCAAACATTGCCGTTGCACCTTCGAAGGGCAACCTGCTCCGTAAAGTGGATCCGGCTACGGTGCCGTTCTCCTACAGCACGCAATATGAGCATGATGCCTTTTTCCCGGGACAGCTCGCTGATTTACAGCAGCCTTTTGTGATGCGTGATCTGCGTGGACAAGCGCTGTGGATCTATCCCGTGCAGTACAATCCGGTTTCCAAAGTGCTGCGGGTGTATTCCAGCATCACCTTGCGTGTGTACCATACCGGCGGACAAGGGGAAAACGAGGCAAGCCCCAACCGCGAACGCAATATTAGCCAGCCGTTCCAGCAATTGTATCAAAAGTTGTTTTTGAACTACGACAAGCAATTTCTGAGCAACAACCGCAACGGAGAAGAACCGGAGCAAATGCTGGTTATTGCCCAGGACGCATTGATCCCTGCCCTTGAACCTTATATCGCCTGGAAACGCCAGATGGGCATACATACCACGGTTGTACCCAGTTCTGAAGTGGGTGCAGACCCCGCCGTGATGTACAACTTTGTCAAAGACTATTATACCGCACACAACATATCCTACCTATTGCTGGTCGGAGACGAATATGCGCTGACCCCCATGGTCCGCCCTGGCAGCAATTATTCCTGCGACAATTGTCTTGGGTATATGGAAGGCGAGGATCATTACCCGGAAGTTTTTGTGGGACGGTTCCATGCTGCCAACGTGGAGGAACTGAACATCATGATCAACCGTAACCTTGACTACGAAAAAACACCGCTTGGCGATACCTTGAGCAACTGGTGTGGTACCGGAATGGCCTCTGCATCCAATGAAGGTCAGGGCATTGGCGACGACAATCAGGCCGATTATGAACAGGGCAATGAATGGAAAAGCAAACACCTGACGGATGGCTTTGAACGATACTGGGAGTTTTATGACGGAAATCACGAAGCAATTTCCCCCACACCCGGCGATGAAACAGCGGATAAACCCGGCAATCCTGTCAATTCGCAATTGGTAGCTGTGATGAACGATCCCGGGATCAGCATTTACAATTATACGGGTCATGGTTGGGAACAAGGTCTCGCCAGCGGTAATTTCAATACCGATGCGGTGAAGAACCTGCGCAACGTTCATCGGTATCCCATTGTGATTGCTGTAGCCTGTTGTACCGGCAATTTTACCAACAATGCCGGCGGCGACTGTCTTGGTGAGGCCATGCAACGCGCCGGTAATCTGGCCACCGGGGAAGCCTGGGGCGGCATTGCAGGCTTTTATTCCAGTGACTTCCAAAGTTGGGCGCCGCCGATGGAAGGCCAGGACGGTATGAATCAATATCTGCTCGATGCAGATGGGGTTACCCTCGATCCCAACATCGGGGCCATGGCAACCTATGGAAATGCGCTGATGATTGCTGCTTATGGTCAGGGCGGTATTGACATGGCAGATACCTGGAATCCTTTTTGCGATCCTACCACGGTTCCCCGCACGGCTTTGCCCTTAACGCTGACGGCAAATCATGCCACCGGCGCCATCATTGGAACAAATTCCCTGGAAGTTGCTTGTGCTGTAGAAGGCGCCTTGATCAGCCTTTACTGGCAGGGTCAAACGCTGGCGGTGGGCACGGTTTCGGGCGGTATCGCTTTGCTTCAATTTCCTGCCTTGGACAATGTTGGTGACATGACCGTAACGGCCACCCATTTCAACCATACCCCCTATCAGGGCAATGTGGTCGTGACCCCGTCGGCAGGGGCTTTTGTGATCAACCAGGCGATCGTGCTGGACGACTCAGCCAGTGGCAACAACAATCAAAAAGCAGATTATGGCGAAACCATCGCCTTAAACCTGACCCTTTCCAACCTCGGAGATCTTCTGGCCAATGCGACCAGCGCCACGCTCGAGACCAACGATATCGATGTCGTGATCACGGATGGGGCCGAACTGTTTGGCGATATTGACGCCGGGATCTCTGTTGAGAAATTGGCTGCTTTTGAATTTTCGGTCAATGACGACGTGGCCAACGGTCACATCGTTACTTTCAAACTGCGGATTGAATATAATGGCGGTCAAATCTATCAGTCCAGCCTGCCGGTAAAACTTCAGGCGCCAGAGTTGGCCTTGGGCACGTTACAATTGGAGGATTTCCCGGGCGGTGATGGCGACAATCGTCTGGAATCAGGCGAAGTGGCGACCATTACCATAAAAAATCTCAATGTCGGGAGCAGCAAAAGCTTGGATGCGCTGGGTCAACTAAGCAGCGATTCTCCCTGGTTGAGTATTGGCCCCGCTGTTGCTCTGGGACCTTTAGACCCGGTCACAGGCACTGCAGATGCTGTTTTTGAGGTCACCGTGTCCAACAATGCGCCGCAGGCTGTACCGGCTAATTTTAACTATGTGGTCAATGCGGGCAATTATTCCGCAGAAAAGGACTTTGGGCCCTTTACGATCAATGCGATTTTGGAGACTTTCGAATCGCATAATTACACCAGTTATCCCTGGGATCTGGGCGGTGAAAAGCCTTGGTTCATTACGCCAATTGGAGCCTATACAGGCACCTACGCGTCGCGTTCAGGGATTATTACCCACAATCAGCAATCGATCATGAACCTGACCCTGGATTTCATCTCAGCGGGAACCATAAGTTTCGCCCGAAGGGTCGCCAGTGAGCAGGATTATGATTTCCTCCGGTTTCTGATCGATGACGTTGAAATTGAAAAATGGAGTGGGGTAGTGCCCTGGGCTGAGGTAAGTTACCCGCTCAGCGCAGGCATCCACAAACTTTCCTGGATCTATGTGAAAGATGCCGTTGCCAGTGCCAATTCTGATCGCGCCTGGGTGGACGACATTTCTCTTCCGCCGCATCAGGTGGTAGTGGGCACTTTCAGCCCAAACCAGGGGGATTTCCAGGTGAGCATCAGTCCCAACCCAAGCTCAGGTATTGCCCGGCTTCAGTGGGAAATTCCAGAAACTCAGCGTATGGACATCATGCTCTTCAATGGCCTCGGTCACCAGCTGCAGTCGTACCCCGCCACTGGGAACCGCCTGCAGGGCCCCCAATCGCTCGAACTGGATCTGCGGGATCTGAGCCCGGGCGTTTATTTCGTGCAATTACGCGGAGAAACGGGCAATGAGGTGCTTAAACTGGTGAAGGAATAGAGGGATTAAACAGGAAAACCGCAAAACAGAGAACAGGAAAATATAAAACCGTACATTTTGATCCGAAAAAGGCCAAAATCTTCCCTTTTCGAGATCAATCTTCTCGCGATTTTATATTTTCCTGTTCTACTGTTTTGCGGTTTCCTGTTTAATGCTGCTAAATAAAAAATTTGGGATGACTCATGCCTATATTTGTGCTATTGTCATTCCAAATATGAAAATTCAACTTTCCACACTCCAGTTTTTGAAGGATCTCGCAGCCAACAACAATCGCGAGTGGTTTCAGGCCAACAAAAACCGTTATGAAGCGGCGCTCGACAATATGAAAGAATTTGCCCGGTCAGTCGAAAATGCGCTGGGCGAAACCGATTTGCTGGAATCCGCTACGCTGTTCCGCATTTACCGGGATGTGCGTTTTTCCAAAGACAAGTCGCCGTACAAAAACAATTTTGGCTTGAGCATGAGCCGGGCCACCAAACGCCTCCGGGGTGGTTATTATCTCCAGATAGAACCGGGCGGATCGTTTGTCGGCGGCGGTTTCTGGCAACCTAATGCGGAGGATTTGAAGCGTATCCGCGCTGAATTCGCCATCGACGACCAGCCGATCCGAAAAATATTGGCGGATCCCGGCTTCCGGAAATATTTTGATTCGTTGCAAGGAGAGGAATTAAAAACAGCGCCACAGGGGTTTGACAGGAATCATCCGGCGCTCGACTTGCTCCGCAAAAAGAGCTTTGTCGCGAAAAGAAATTTTACGGACGCCGAGGTAACTGACGATCTATTTCTGCCTGAAGTGATACAAAGCTTCCGGGCCATGCGGCCATATTTCGATTATATGAGCCTGGTGCTGACCACCAATTTGAACGGAGAAAGTATTCTGGAGGATTAAGGTAATAACATATGCTGGTTAAATCCATTTTCTACCGCAGCACCGTCACATCTCCGCGATACAGCTCCGTATTTCCGTCAATAAACCGGACCACCGCAACATATACATAAACACCCGGGAGTACAGCATTTCCCCGGTGAGTGCCGTCCCATCCAAGGTTTGGATCGTTGGGCAGGAAATTCAACATTTCAAACAATTGATCTCCCCAGCGGTCAAAAATTTGGAATGATTCGATTTCAGCAACACCACGTCCGCCATAAACGGTCAGACGATCATTGAGGTCGCTGCCAGGCAGGAAGACATTGGGAATGTACACCTGGTCCGGGCGCTGCACCCGAACCAGCACCCTGGTCATGACCTCGCAGCCAAAGGTGTCTACAATTTTCAGGTTTATGGTTCGGGAAGTAAGCGGTAAAAAACGCTGCATGAAGGTATTTGCGCGCAGCGAATCGAGCACTGGATTCCATTCCAGGGAACTCAGGGCGGTCAAGGGCACAGAAGCATTTGCCTGAAGGAAAACAGAGTCTCCAAACATTACCGTTACTTCAGCACCAAGGTCTACCGTCAAGGAGGCTGGCTCTGTTACGACTAAGGGCATGGTGCTCCAGGTGCAGCCCCTGCTATCCAGCAAGGTAACCGTGTAAGTACCCGCCGCTAAATTCCGGAAATTGTGATCCGTGCTGTACGGCCCGCCGTTCAATGAAAATAATACCGGAGGGTGATTGCTTTGTATGGAACCGAGCAGAATGGCGCCATCCTGCTCACCATTACAGGTCACATCCGCAATACTGATATCCCCTGCGATTGGAATATCGTTGTCAACGGCAATGCTGGCCATATCGGTATGGGTACATCCAAATGCATTAGCGACTTGCAAGGTGTAGTTCCCGGCCTGATCGCTGGTCAATTGTGCAAAGGTGTCGATCTCCACCCCGGCACTCGTCCAACTGTAATGAATGCCATTGCCGATGGTGGTGCCGGGTCCGCCCAGCGTAGCCACATTCTGGTGACAATCAAGGAGTTGATCTGAGCCGGCATCTGCGACCGGGCTGGGATGTATCGTGACGGTAACGGTTGTTGATTGACTTGGACAGGGCGCTGCGGCTTGCAGGGAATAGCGGAAGGTATAAGTGCCCGCAAGCTGGCCATTGGTATTAAACGTTCCGGCATTCATATTAAAGGCCCCGGAGCCGGAAGGTGCCACAGAGGTTTCTGCCCAAATGCCCCCGGCATCTTCTCCGCTGATCAAAGTCCCCAATGGAATGAGCTGGGATTGGCCGGCACATAATGCTATGGGCGCATTGGAGGTGCCCGCGTTGACAGGCTGGTTGACGGTTACCGTCACACTATTATTCAGGTTGGCAGAACAGGTCGGAAGACTGCCATCGCTTACGTTTATCAGGGTATAGGTAGTGGTGACCGTTGGACTGACCGTTATCGGAATAGCCTGTGGGTTTTGAAGGGTCAATGGAGTGGGCATTCCGCTGCCATTGTCGTAGCTAAGCTGCAGCGGGAAAACGCCGCTTCCACTGATGTTCAGTATGGTGCTACTGCCATTGCAAATACTTGCATCGCCGCTAAGCGTGGCAGAAGGCAGTGCTTTCCACTGAATGGGTGTACCCGGTGCAACACTGAAACAAGGATCATCCGGATCAATGCCCGAACCTGAACCATTTCCGGCAATGGCCGAAATATAATAGGTGACCCCTGTTTGCAGTCCCGGGCCAAAGGAGAATACGGGCTGGCCATTCGTAGCAAAAACTGTCCCCAGAGAGGCGCCGGCCTGGTCGTGCAGCACGAATTGAACCGCGTCGTCGCCATCGAGGGTGGCATCGTTGTTCCAGATCGCTGTTGCGGGTGAATCGGCGCAGAACAGCAGGGGATTGGTCTCCATGGTGCCGGCGTTGGTGGCGCAATTACAATGAAAACTTCCATTGATCAGAGGAGACAGGCATCCGAAAGCATCCTGGACGACAAAGGAATAACTGCTGTCGTTGGGCAAAATTGCGGAGTTGAAAGTGCTGCCGCTGAAAGTCCCCATCAGGCCGGTCGTAGTGAAGTTCGGCGTGCCATTGCTGACGGTAAAACTCAGGGTGTAGCCAGTATTGGTATTGTTGCAGCTGGGCGTGAGGGCTGTTACGGCAGGGTTGCTTCGCAGAGCTACTTGCACATCGTCAAAAGCGCTGCAGATGCCATTCGTCTGCGTCCAGCGAAAAACATAGTTGCCGGCTATGGGTGCAACGATACCACTCAAGGGGTCCTGATTGTTGCTGAAAGTGGCAATATTCGGGCCAGACACCTGGGTCCAGGTTCCGGAGAACATCCCCGGGGCAGCAAACAAATTTGCCGTTAGTCCGCAGATCGCAAAGTCAGTGCCGGCATCTGGACTTGGATTTTGCAAAAAGACAATTGCTTGTCCGGGAGAAACAGAAAAACATGGATCATTTGGGTCCGGGAATCCATTCTGGTTATTGCCCGCAACTGCGGAAATATAATAGCTCGTTCCAAAAGACAAAGCAGGCCAATAACCGAATGTTCCACTTTGGTTTTGAGCAAGAACCGTTCCCAGCGCAGGGCCAGAACCTGTATGCAACACAAATGCGCCCACATCATCTGCATCCAGGGTTTGTCCCCCCAGAAACTGTACGCTGATGGAATCCGTTTGGCAAACTGTAATGGGCGTTTGACTCACTTGTCCGGCATTGGTCGCACAATTGCAGAGAAATGACCCGATAAGGGGAGTGGAAGTACAGCCATTCGCATCCGTAATCACAAAACTGTAACTGCCTCCACTGGGGATGGGCGACGAAGTAAACGAGGCGCCTGCTACTGCCTGGCCATTCACGGTAAAAGGCGCCTGTCCGGCGTTGATGTCAAAATAGACCGTGTATTGCAGGTTGGCGCCATCACAGGTCTGCGTGGGCGAAGTAGCCACCGGAGAATCATAAAAATTAAGCTGCACATCGTCGGTACTCACACAGCCATTGTTCGTCACGGTAAACGTAAGGGTATAAGCGCCGAAGGTGTTTGCAGTAACGTTGCTGGAGCTGTTTAGCGGTGTTGCAATACTGGCGCTACCACCAGCCGGGGTGCTCGTTACCGACCACAAACCTGTGCCTGCCGGGGCGTTTCCAATCACCTGGAGTCCTGATCCGCAGGCGGAGACATCCAGTCCGGCATCTGCGATGGGGTTGTCGTAAAAGATCACCGCTTGGCCTGGTGCAACGGATAAACAGGGGTCCGTCAGATCCGGCAGCCCGTTCAGATTGTTCCCAACGACGAAAGAAATATAGTAAGGGGTTCCGTAAACCATTCCATTGACAAAATTGAATACCCCTGTTGTATTTTCCCCCAAGATGCTCCCCAAACTGGCTCCGGAACCTGTATGCAGGATAAAAGCGCCGATATCATCCGCATCCAGGTTGAAGCCCTGTGCCACTTGGGCAATAACGGAATCGCCCGGGCAAGCGCTGAGCAGCTGCGGATTCATGGAACCGGCATTGGTGG
>JAUSMG010000237.1 GCA_030645295.1 Saprospiraceae bacterium
ACCAGTTTTCAAAAACAGATCCCTTTTGAGCAGCAATTGCTCGGTACCGCCGAAATCATTACGGACGACAAAGGGTTTTTAGAGCGGGTGCTGGAGCAGGTGACTTCGGGGTTTAAGCGGTAAGTAGTTTCAAGTTTCAAGTAAAAAGTTACAAGTGTGCGATCCCATAACTTGTAACTTTTTACTTGTACTTGAAAACTACTTAATCTTTCTTCTTCAACTTCTCCGCCTCCTCCTTCAATTTAGCCAGTTCGTCCTGTGCTTTTTTAACATCTGCCTGTAACTGTGTAAGTTTTTGACTTTCGGCCACTTGCATCTGTTTTGCGGCTTCAGCTTTGCGGTTTTCTTCGATAATGATCTGCGTTTTTTCTTCCTTGACCTGAGCAATTTCTGCTGCGGCCTGCGCTTTCATTTCACTCACTGTTTTGGATTCATTTTCACGCGTAGCAGCAATGTTGGAAGCGGCATCCTGACGGGCTTTTTGCACTCCTTCAGCAGATTCTTTTTGAGCCAGGCCAATTTCCTCACTGGTTTTTTTGCGGGCCTCGGCGGTCTCTGCGGCGTATTGAGTGCGCTTGGCTTCCGATTCCTTGCGGGCGGTAGCCACTTCAGCAGCAGCGCGCTCGCGGGCATCGGTCACTTCCTTGCGCGCACGTTCCTGCGCATCGGCCACTTCTTTGGCAAAGTCTGCTTTTTTGTCATCGGCCTCGCGTTTGGCGAGCGACACGGCTTCTATGGCTTGCTGCTTGGCGGTGGCCACTTCCTTGGCGCTCGCTTCGCGAGCTGTGGCAACCGCACTTGCGGCCTCTTCCTTGGCTTTACCGACCGCTTCTGCGCTGAGTTGTTTTTCGCGGGTGGCCGCTTCACGGGCCGTTTTTACTTCCTCAGCGCCTTTTTGATTGGCAGCTGATATTTCATTCGCAGCTTTTTCACGAGCCGTGGCTACGTCGCTGGCGAGTTTCTGACGCACCGAAGCACTGTTTTCTCTGGCCAGTCGGACGCTGTCGGCCTCGGCGGTTTTTACGGCAAGAATGGCCTGAGCGCTTTGTTTTTTGGCTTCGGCGACTGCGTTGGCAGATTCTTGCTGGGCGCGCACTGCTGCTTCACGCGTGGCGGCCACTTCATTGGCGGCTTTTTCTCTGGCAGCAGCGATCTCTGCGGCAGCCTTTTCACGCGATGTGACCACTTCGGAAGCAGAGCCGGTGACAGTTTCCTGCTGTTTTTTCTTGGCTTCGGCTACTGCGGCAGCGGCTTCGGTCTGAATCTGTTTTATCTTTTGATCGGCAGTTTGTTTGGAACCAGCGACTTCAGTAGCATATTGTTTTTGAGCGTCACCTGCTTTGCTGTTGGCTTCCTGAACCCTGAGGCGGGCTTCTTCCTGTGCTTTTGCGACTTCCTGAGCGCTGCGCTCCCGGGCGCGTTGCACTTCGGCAGCGCTTTCCGCGAGTACTTTGGCTTGCTGTTCTTTGGCCGCGGCAATGGACTTGGCTAATTCAGCCTGTATCCTGGCAATCTCTTCTTCCGCTTTTTTCCGCGAGCCAGCCACTTCCATGGCAATGCTGTCGCGTTGACTTTTTGAACGGGCTTGTGCATCCGCAATTGCTTTTACGGACTCAGCCTGAACCTGTTGTACCGTCTGTGCTGCTTTTTGTTTGCTCTCTGCCACCTGCTTGGCAATGCTGGCCTTTTCTTCGTTGGCAATTTGCTGTTGTTTGGCCACCTCCTCGCGGATTCGGCCAATCTCTTCACTGGCCAACTTTCGTGAATCGGCTAATTCAGTTGCAGATGCTTCCCTTTGTTTGGCGACAGATTCTTTGATGTCGGCCATTTCGTTGGCAGAGTTTTGCTGGAGCATCGATTTTTCCTCTGCGACCTTGCGGCGGCTTTCGGCAAGCTCCGTGGCGAATTTCTGCTTTTCGAGTACCGTGTTTTCCCGGGTCTTCAGGATCTCATTGGCGGCCTCCTCGCGGGCTTTCAGAATTTGATCGGCTGCAGTTCTTTTACTTTCCACTACATCCGTGGTCGTTTTTGAGGCCTCCTGTTTGGCAATGTCACGTGCATCAGCAACCATTTTGGAATTCTCCTCACGAATCCGCTTAAGTTCCTCGTCCGCATTGCCACGGGCTGACGCGATTTCGTCGCCATATTGTAATTTGGCCTGATCAAGTTTTTGTTTGACGGCAGAGATCTCCTTGGCGGCCGCCTCCCGGGCTTTTTGAACTTCTTCTGAAGAAGCGATCCGGGCTTTTTGGATCTCTTCACCTGCCTGGCGACGGGCATCTTCTACATTAGAATTGATTTTCACCACGGCCGAATCCGCCTTGGCCTTGCTTTGAGACACCACAGCCTGTGCCTCTGCCCGGGCTTTTTCCATCTCGGCCAGACTCGCCTTTCGCGCTTCCAGGACCTCATTAGAATATTCCATCTTTTTTGTATTCGCCGCGTCGCGGGCTGCTGCTACTTCTTGTTGCAGTTGGGCTTTGATGGCCTCGCCGCGCTCTTTCTCGGCTTTTATTTCTGCACGGATCTTTTCTTTGGTCTTTTCCAGTTCAGAACGTAGTGCGATGACCTCCGGATCTGCGCCGATTGAGGTAGAGGTGCCTCCACCGCTGGGTTTGGCGCCTGGTTTTGCAGGCGTAGAGGGGGTTCCTGTAGCGGCAACCGGATCCGGTTTTGAGACAGAAGCACCAGGAGTATCTACCACCGACATTTTATCCAGGATGGAGTTAAAGCAAGTCACCAAGTTTTTGAATTCACCCTGACGATCAGAATTGATGGTGAATTTATACTTCTGCCGGTCCACAAAATTGATGAAGTTGATACCGGTAATATTGGCATTGGCCAACCACTGAACGGCATCAAGATCGAGTCGAAGATTGTTTCTGTGGGTGGGCACAGCGCCTGCTACAAGTTCGTCCATACCCGTAAATTTATACGCGCGTTCCCTGCCGACAGCATCGACAAATACTACTTGATCGTCCTGATTGAATTCAATACCCCCTTGGGAAGTGAATTTAGCAAATATACCCTTCTCGTTTGTGAAAAACTCGATAAAGTAGGTGTACCCCCCCCGGATAACAACACTAAGTGTAGAAGTATTGGCAAGTTGTATGCCGGAGATCTTTTTGTTTTCTTTGATCACTTTGGAGCAATCTTGCGCCTGAAGATTTTGGGAAGAAAAAAAGGCGAGCAGCAAGATGGGTAATAATAATCGGGAGAAAGGCTGCATGACGGATTGTATATAGTAAGGTTTGTGAAAATCGGACAATTTCAGGTCTTCCAGTTTAATATAGTGAATTTCAACAGCTTAAAACCTGAATCTGCCCGCAATAAAGGAATAAAATGAATTTCATTCATCGTAAGGCGGGGCAAATTAGAGAATTTTTTTAGGCCGCAAACGAAAGATGCATCGAACAACGGTAGCGTTGCCCGAATTTTAAGATTTGATGCCTACCTAGAGTGTGTCTGAAAAATGCTGCCGGAGATGAAAATGCAGTTTTTGGGTTCTGGGTAAGTGTATCTTTTTCGGGGAATAGCGGTGTTCTATTGCCCTAAAAAGACGCGCAGCACAGGTTCCAAAAGATGCGTTTTCAGCCCGGTGAGCATTTTTCAGACACACTCTAAGCCAAATTTTTCTTGAAATCAGAACCGTAACTGCAGGGAGTCTCTTAAAGGCGCATGTACATTGTCATGCTCTTCCCAATAAGCGCTCTTCCGGGTAGATTTGAGCATCCCTTTACTGGCGATTTTACCGTCTATGGTTTCCTCCCATCCGAGAATTTTATGGGGGAATGCCGTTTCAAACTGAATGATCAACGAGCGTGGGATATCGGTGTACATCACTGAAAAAGCGCTTTCTTTTTCCCCCTTTTTCAATTGAATATCAGCGTTTTGTACGCCACCTGGCTTATGCCGCAGCCTGGTGTAAATAGCAGAAGGTATAAGACTCACTTTACCGGTGGTCACTGCGAAGGGATTAAGCCTGATCCTTGTCCAGATTTCGTCTTCCAACAAGGCGAGAGGCAAACGCAGATCCTGATCACCCTCACTTTCAAAATAGGAGAATCCTCTTAGGTGGTAACCATCCTTTTCCAGGTTGTTTTGCATAAATACATGGCCGCACCAATCCTGAACCGATGTGGTAGTTTTTAACGTTGATGAACCACTGATGGGCGTGAACACGGATTGCATGATCGAATAATCATAAATCCCTGTGTGAAAACGGCGGATCAAGTTGAGTTTTAGCACGGGGACACGGTCCGCAGCAGCAGCTGCCGGATCATCGAGTTTCACCTGTTTTAATCGGGAAAGATCTTCTGTAACAAATATATTGACCTGCTCCGCCTGCCGGATTTCGCCGTATCGCTCCTGCGTCACCTCATAGGTACAAAGTTCGGCTGTCCCGGCATACCAGTATTCCTTGAAGCCTTCGGGCAGGGTTAGGGGAGTTATTGTCGGAGCCGAAGTGGGCGCCTCAACCGGTTTTGAAGTAGGTTTTCCGGAATGCTCAGTACAGTTTTGCGTGGAGAAAATTGCGACCGAAAGGAAGGTGGCGAAAAGGAATAATTTCATGGAGCACAATTAAAAGGTATCAATGCAATTTGCTGCCAATAAGCCGTAAAAACTCACTCCGGGTTTCATTTTTCAGAAATTGCCCAGTGAAAGCTGACGTAGTGGTCAATGAGTTCTGTTTTTGAACGCCCCGCATCATCATACACATGTGGTGTGCTTCAATTACGACAGCAACGCCCAGGGGTTGCAAGGTCTCCTGGATCACATCCCGCACTTCGATGGTCAGTCGTTCCTGTACCTGAAGCCGGCGTGCGAAAACATCAACAATACGCGGTATTTTGCTGAGGCCGACAATGTGCCCATTCGGGATATAGGCAACGTGAGCCTTGCCAAAAAAAGGTAAAATATGGTGTTCACAAAGCGAATAAAGTTCGATATCCTTTACCAGTACCATCTCGCTGTAATCTTCCCGGAACATGGCAGATCGAAGGATAGCTGCTGCATCCTGACTATAACCCTGGGTAAGGAATTGCATGGCTTTTGCGGCGCGTTCCGGGGTTTTGAGCAGACCTTCCCGGTTGGTATCTTCGCCTAAGCCTTCCAAAATATCAAGGTAATCAGCCTTCATGCGCTCCGTAAGTGCGTCGTCGTAACTGTCGGATTTTTTATACGCCATTTTTAATAAATGTGGTCAATTTAAATAATGTGGTCAATGTGGTCAATGTGCAAAATGTGATCATCAGGGTCACATTGACCACATTTTACACATTGACCACATTGATCACGCTATTCCCCATAATATTCGGCATAGATCGTTTCGGTTTCCCAAAGTTTTATTGCGTGAAGTTTGCAGGAAAAACCTTCAAGCGCAGGAGCGAGACGTTGCCAGATCAATATAACAAGATTCTCCGTGGTAGGTTGAAGTCCGCGGGGGATAAATTCTACATCCAGATTTAAGTTGCTGTGGTCAAGATGTTCAGTGACCTGTTCACGGATGATTACGCTGAGTTTTTTCACGTCCATCACAAATCCGGTCACAGGATCGGGCCAGCCTTTGATGGTGACATGCAGGTTATAGTTGTGGCCGTGCCAGTTTTTATTGGAGCATTTCCCAAAAACTTCATGGTTCTGCTCTTCAGTCCAATCTTCCACCCAGAGCTTGTGGGCGGCATTGAAGCGTTCGATTCGGGTGATATAAACCATTCTGTGTCAGTATGTTTGCGTCAGGATGCCGGTTAAAGGCGCGCAAAATTAAGGGGAATTGCCCACAGTGCCAGACATCTTCTTTATCCGCAGAGTTTCGGCTTTTATCTAAAAACGAAAATCAACCACGGTTAAGACAGTTTTTTTGCCTTCGCTGATACACTTTAGATTTCCAACGCATCAGTTTTATGCAACTATGAAAACCCGCAGCCTGCTTGACCGTATTTATGGTTTTTTGAACCAGAGACCCGTGTACCATGCACTATTCTGGCTGGCATTGTATGGGACGATGGTGGGCACCAGTCTTCGCCAAGGTTTTGATCTGCAGACTACTTTGTACAATGAAACCATTCAGGCACTATTTTTTGCCGGATTGGTTTACAGCAACCTTTTATTCCTGATCCCCAATTACTTAGCGCGGCACGCTTTTATTTATTTTGGACTGGTATTGGCTGCATGCGCAATTGTAACCCCCATTGAGGTGCTCGTTTTATACCTGGTTTATTCAGATGTACCTGAATATCAGGCCAGTGTGGTGGATCAACAGGCGAGGATTTATCTGAGCAATGTTTTTGTGACCATACTTGCCACAGTGCTTCGGGTTATCATGGATTGGTGGCGGTATCAAAATGAAAAACAAGTCCTGTTAACCCAGACCATGCAGTCTGAGCTTCGATTCCTTAAAAGCCAGATCAACCCACACTTTTTGTTCAATACGCTGAACAACCTGTATGCCCTCACGCTGAAGAAAAGTGACAAAGCCCCTGAGATCGTCCTGAAACTGGCGGAAATTATGCGGTACATGCTCTATGAGTGCAATGAACGGCGCGTACACCTTTCTAAGGAAATTCATTACCTCTACAACTACCTCGATCTCGAACGTCTACGCCAACCCAGGGAGGCCGATATTTGTTTTGTGGTAGATGGGCATGTGAGCGAACAACTCGTTGCGCCACTCATCTTTGTCCCATTCGTGGAAAATAGTTTCAAACACGGTCTAAACCATGCTACCGCAGGGGGGTATGTGCGCATACGCCTCGCCGTTCAGGGTGAAGACCTCGAGTTTGTGATCGAAAATAGCAAAGTAGATCAAACGCCTCGTCCCAGCCACCCCCGCAGTGGCGGCATTGGACTCGCGAATGTGAAGCAACGCCTTCAAATACTCTACCCCGACAACCATGATCTTAAGATTGTCGATGAGCCGAACCGATATGCGGTGACCTTGCGCTTGAAAATGGTGGATTGATTACAAATGTATCACCTCGCCATACGCTGCAGCGGCCGCCTCCATAATGGCTTCGCTCATGGTAGGGTGGGGGTGAATGGATTTGATGATCTCCTGCCCCGTGGTCTCTAATTTGCGTGCAACCACAATTTCAGCGATCATCTCGGTCACATTGGCGCCGATCATGTGTGCGCCGAGTAATTCGCCGTATTTTTTGTCAAAAATGAGTTTCACAAAACCCTCGGAATGGCCGGAGGCTTTGGCTTTCCCGCTGGCAGTGAAGGGAAATTTGCCCACCAGAAGTTCATAACCCGCATCTTTGGCGCCCTGCTCAGTGTAGCCCACGGAGGCAATTTCAGGAGAACAATATGTACAGCCAGGAATGTTGTTGTAGTCGATCGGCTCAGGGTGGTGCCCCGCGATTTTCTCCACACAAGTAATGCCTTCTGCGCTGGCAACGTGCGCCAGTGCCTGCGTTGCCAAAACGTCGCCGATGGCATAAATACCGGGTACATTGGTTTGACAATACTCATCTACTTTAATGTATCCGCGGTCGGTGACGATGCCTAGGTCTTCTAAACCAATGTTTTCGGTATTCGGTGTAACCCCGGCAGCGCTGAGTACCACGTCGCAAAGAATGGTCTCGGTTTTGCCGTCCTTGCGGTTTTTCATGTTCACTTTGATCTCTTTGCCGCTGGTGTCAACACTTTCAACTGCCCAACCCCCGTAGACTTTCAGGCCTTTCCGACCATATAACTTGCCCAATTCTTTGGATACATCAGGGTCTTCACGGGGCACGAGGCCTTGTTCCATAAACTCCACAATGCTTACCTCTGTGCCGATGCTGTGGTAGAAGTAGCCAAACTCCACACCAATAGCGCCGGCGCCCACGACTACCATGCGCTTAGGCTGACTTTCGAGGCTCATCGCTTTGCGGTATTCAATGATCTTTTTCCCGTCAATTTTGAGGTTCGGCAGTTCTTTCGCCCGTCCGCCAGTGGCAATGATGATGCCTTTGGCGGTGTATTCGGTTACCTTTCCTTCCGCATCGGTCACGGCTACTTTTTGACCTTTTACCAGTTTGGCATTGCCCATAATGACCGTGATTTTATTCTTTTTCATCAGAAATTGAACGCCTTTGCTCATACCCTCGGCTACGCCCCGGCTGCGTTTGATCATTGCCTCGAAATCAGCCAATGGTTTGCCTACCTTGATGCCATAATCTTCGGCATGATTCAGATAATCAAACACTTGTGCGCTCTTGAGCAAGGCTTTGGTGGGGATACAGCCCCAGTTGAGGCAAATGCCACCGAGGCTTTCGCGCTCGATTACGGCGACGTTCATTCCGAGTTGGGAAGCACGTATGGCAGCTACATACCCGCCTGGGCCGCTGCCTATTACAATGAGATCGAAGTTCATGTTGTGTGGTGTTGGACTTTGGACTGTTGGACTTTGGACCGGTGGACTGTGGACCGGTGGACTGTGGACCCTGGATAATTCCGCCGATCCAAAGTCATAGAAGTCGCAAAGGTAGTTCGACCAGCAAAAATGCTTTCCAAATTTTCAACTTTGTTGATATTCTTGTAAAACCCGTCACAATATTCATGCAATGACCACTGTTTTTGCCCTGATTTTTGCATGAAATTCTTTCAGGCTAAGCATTCTTAGTCCCGGAAGTCAAATTATCCCCGGAAGTCTTAAAGAAGGTAGAACCGAAGACGGGCAACTCCGTATCATTGCACCCGCTTTCCTGACAAATATTCATTGTTTTCAAAACCCGAGCATGAAAAAATTACTGTACCAATTCCTTTTGCCTGCCTTTATTCTCGCGACGGCGGCACTTATTTCAACTACGGTGTACGCCCAACAAGCGGCGAATACTCCAGCGGCACGCCCACTTTTTGACAAAAAAACGGTCGGCGAGATCCGATTGACCATGCCTTCATCGGATTGGGTGAATGTGCTGGACTCCCTTCGGATCTACGGCACAGAGGCACTTTCTGCCTCGATTGTAATAGATGGTATCCGTTATGATGGGGCTACAGTGCGTTTTAGAGGCGATAAATCTTACGCCAAAGGACTAAAGCGCAACCCTTTCAGCATTAAGTTGAACACCGTTAGTCCGGGCCAAAACCACCAGGGTTATACCTCGATCAAACTTTCGGCAGCAGTGCGCGACCCAAGCATGGTGCGTGAGCTGCTTTTCCACGAAATTGCTGCGAAATATATGCCCACTTCGCAGGCGGCATATACCAAATTGTTCGTCAATGAGGAGTATATCGGTGTTTTTGTAAATGTAGAAAGTATTGATAAACAATTCTTTGAAAACAACTACGGCAATTCCCGAGGCGCAGCTTTCAAAGCCGGCGTGGATATCAAACCTGAAAATTTACCGGCCACATGCAAACAGAATATCTTTGGTTCTTTGGAATACGAAGACAATCTTGACTGCTACAAAGCCAACTTTGAACTCGATTCCCGCGGTGGTTGGACAGAATTGCAGGAGCTGACCCGCAAATTGGCACAGGAGCCATCGAAAGTAGGCCAATTGCTCGATGTTGATCGTGCCTTGTGGATGCTTGCCCTCAATAACGTCATGGTAAATCTAAGCAGCTATTCAGGCAACCATAGCGTGAATTACTACCTTTACCGCGACGGGAACAACCGCTTTCAGCCCATTCACTGGGATTTAAACCTTTCGTTCGGCAGTTTCAAAAACATAGGGAGTGGCAGCGATCTCAATCTTCGCGCACTGCAAACCCTTGATCCACTGCTACATGCTGATAACCTGTACAAACCGCTGATCAGCCAATTGCTTAAAGACCCGCTAAACAGGAAAATATACCTAGCGCACATCCGTCAGATCAATGAAGAGAATTTTCTGAACGGAACGTATGAAAAACGTGCTCAGGAACTGCGCGGCATGATCGTTGTACCCTTCAACGACGACAAAAACAAAACGTACAGTTACGACGATTTTCAGCGCAGCATCAATTCCACCATTGGTAAAAAGAGCAGGATCCCTGGCCTGACTGAACTTATGGTCAAGCGTTCGCGCTTCCTGAAAGGTCATCAGGAATTGACCAAACTTCCCCCCGTAATCTCTGAAGTGACAGTGAAGGGGCGTGGAAAGTTTGAAAGTCAGAAACTCAATGCTTTTCACATTAGTGCACGGGCCGACAAATATCCATTGCGAATGTATCTTTATTACCGTTTTGCTGATCAGAATGCCTACACAATGGTGCCTATGCCAGAGGAAAACGCAGCCGGACTTGCTGCCGGGGTTAAGGCTTTTGCAGTACAGGTGGAGGCCAAAAGCATGGAAGATGTGCTGGACTACTACATTCTTGCAGAAAATGTAGGGGCTGCCGGGTTTATGCCTGTGAACTATACCAAGCAGTCATTTAAGATCAAATTGAGCGAATTAAACAAATAAATTGGAATCCACAGATCGGCCACGCTTCATACCACATTCGTTATGAACGTGGCCGATGATCGTTTTTGAAACTATGAGAAACACCCTCCTTTTCTCCCTCCTCCTTGCTTGCTTCTCTTCTGCCTATGCCCAGGATTTTTATGGCGCCGGCGTGCAAGAAGTGCGTATCGAATTCCCACAAATAAGTTGGGATGTTAAACTTGATTCACTTAAAAAAGTCAACCCAGAATCCCGACTCTCCGCCACCGCATGGGTGAACGGTCAGCGGTTCGATAGCGTAGGGGTACGATACAAGGGGAACAGCTCGTATTTCCGCACCAGGAATGAAACCCTGAAAAAGCTCCCGCTTAATATTAAACTGGATTTCATGAAGAAAGACCAGGCGCTGAAAAGTGGACATACCAGTATCAAGCTTTCAAATGCTTTTCTTGACCCTAGTTTTTTGCGCGATCCTTTGACCTATGAGGTTATCCGTAAATACATGCCTGCCCCACAGTGCAACTTTACGAGAGTCTATTTAAACAACAAATATTGGGGACTCTACATCAACTCAGAGTCTGTTGATGAGCATTTTATCAAAAAACACTTTGGGGTGGAAGGAGGCTATATCGTCAAATGTGA
>JAUSMG010000241.1 GCA_030645295.1 Saprospiraceae bacterium
TACTTCGAGATCTGCCAGCAACTCGACGCCTACTACGCGGAGGAGTATGCGGTTGACGACGATACGGATTGCTGGGACAACTCCTTTGTGAAGTACCAGCGTTGGAAATGGTGGTGGCGCGACCGGGTTCAAACCGATGGATCCTTCCCCAATTTGCGGGCGCAATGGCTTGATTATCAAAAACATTTTACCGCTGCCGCTCAAAACCGCGACGGTCAGCCTACCTGGAACAACGAGGGACCATTCAAAAATCCCAATGGCGGCTACTGGGGCATGGGCCGCACCAAACACGTGGCATTCCACCCCAACGATACGCTTACATTCTTTGTTGGTACTCCAGATGGCGGCCTTTGGAAAACCTCCGACGGCGGTAACTATTGGACGCCAATGGGCGACGGCCTGCCCTATCTCCCCGTGAGCGTCATCCTCATTGACCATCAACGCCCGGACACGATGTACATCTCACTCGGGGACAAAGGCGGCTGGTGGAACTGGAATCTGGGAGTGTACCGCAGCACCGATGGCGGCGAGACCTGGGCGCCTACTGGCCTGGACTGGGAACTTTCTCAGGAAAATGTGATCTACAATATGATCATGTCTCCCGTAGATCCTCAAGTAATCTTTGCGGCCACCAACCGTGGTATCCGCCGCACCCTTGATGGAGGCGATACCTGGGCAACCCTCCGCACGGGCGAATACACGGACATCGAATTCCGTCCGGGGGATGATTCCACGCTCTATGCAGCACACCACAATTATTGGGGCGTCAGTCAGGTTGTGAAAAGTGTCGATGGCGGCGAGACCTGGGCAAAGATCTCTGATTTTCAAACCACGAACAACGACCTCCGCCTGGCCGTCAGTCCCTTGATGGCCGATTGGCTCGGGGTTCACTTTTCCAACGGCAAACGTTTCTTGCTTTCCAAAGACGGGGGTCTGACGTACACCGACAATGCTGCACCGGAAGATGACTGGGGTATTTTCAACTTTTCGGCCACGGATTCGAACATCGTCTACCTCGCCGGAGTATCCATGAGTCGCTCCTCCGATCAGGGCGCCACCTGGGAGAAGATCACCCACTGGTACAACGACGGGATGCATGCCGAAGTCCACGCAGACGCCCACGATCTGGTGCACAGTCCGCACAACCCCAACGAACTCTGGTATTGCAACGACGGCGGAATTTACCGCTACGACGAGACTACACAAATCTGGACGGACCTATCTGACGGCCTTGCCATCGCGCAGTTCTACCGCATTGCCGTGAGCGAAGCCGGTGTGCTCAAAATTGCGGCAGGTTCGCAGGACAATGGAGGCTGGCTGCGGTCTTTTGGCTGGAAACATACCAACGGCGGTGATGCCATGTGCCAGATCATTGACCCTTCCAACAGCAATATCATGTACACGGAATACTATGGTGGCAACGATATTTACCGATCCATCAATGGTTATCTTACGGATGTGAACATTGCCGACAACATCCCCGGGGAGCCGTCTGGAGATTGGGTGACCCCATTTATCCTCAACACACAAAACCCAAAAACCTTTATTGTCGCTTTCGAAGATGTATTTCGTTCGTTTGACCGTGGCGATACGTTTCATAAGATCAGTGATAACCTCACGGGCGGCCCCGACAATGATCTGCGCGATGTAACCATGTCTTTGAGTGACACCAACTTTATCGTTGCCTCCCGGGCGAATCGGGTGTTTAAAACTGAAAATGGCGGCCAAACCTGGACGAGCAAACTGGTGTCCACCGGAGAAGACATCACACGCATTGCCATCCACCCGACCAATAACCAACGCATGTGGGTGACCAAAAGCGGCTACGCCGCCGGGAAAAAAGTGTTTACCACCACCAACGGTTGGTTGAGCGCACAAAACATTTCTGGCAACCTTCCCAACGTGCCCGCCAACTGCATCCTGTACGATTCGATCACCAATTACCTGATCGTAGGCACCGACATTGGCGTGTTCTACACCGATGCCGACCAGATCGACTGGAAGCCATACGGTACCGGAATGCCTGCGGTGTATGTATTGGATCTGAAGATCCGTCAGGCTACCCGCAAACTTTATGCGGGCACCCACGGGCGCGGGGTTTATTCAGTAGATCTACAAACATTGGTGGGTTCGAATGATCCTGTTTCCAATGCGTTGGAAGCCCGTGTTTTCCCAAATCCAACCCACAATGTGCTGATGTTCAAATCCGAATCTTCTCAAGTATTTGAAGGAAAGATCGAAATGTTCGACGCGATGGGACGCCTTGTTTTAAGCAAAAAGATCGCCCGTCAGCCACTCAGCGAAGTGGTGATGGATGTGGCTGCGCTGCCCCTTGGGCTTTATTTTTTACGAGCCATCAATGGGCAGGGACAAACGATTTTTAGAGAAAAGGTAGTGGTTGGGGAGTGATGTTTATCCTTAGTTTTTGTCTTAAGGAAATACCCGACAAAAAAAGACAGGGCAAGTAGTTTCTTGTTCATAGAGGATTCGTTTTGAAAGCGGTACGCAACAAATGTCCTCAAAGTTGGGTCATGCCAACGTTATTTTCTCAAAATCTTTGAAATAAAAGCCCGCATCTCTCCCCGTCTCCACCACAACGTAACCCTGCAGCAAACGAACACCACCAGGGCCAGGATAAACAACAGTCCCCCATCGCCCTTTACTTCGATGCCCAAAATGAACAGGTGCGAAACCAGTGCACCGCTCATTACGCCCAGTCACGCCACTCTCCTCGCAAAATTATCAGGCAATAACAAACGCAACATGTTTGGAGCGCGACAATTGGCACAATACCCGACCTTTGACCCATTCACCAATAAACCAATCACCAATAAACCAATCACCACTCACATGACCAACTGGGGAATCATCGGACTCGGAAAAATAGCCCGGCAATTTGCCGACGACCTTCGCTTGTTGCCCAATGCCCGGCTGCACGCGGTGGCCTCCACTTCCCTTGAACGGGCTGAAGCATTTGCTACTGAATTTGGCGCGCCCCATTTTTTTGGCCGCTACGAAGACATGGTACTTTGTTCCGATCTGGATGTGGTGTACGTGGCCACGCCCCATCCTTATCATTGCGAAAACGCCTTGCTTTGCCTCGAAAACGGCCTCCCCGTGCTTTGTGAGAAACCTTTTGCCATGAATTATGCCGAAGCCCGGCGCATGGTCGCCGCCGCACGCCGCAACCGGGTGTTCCTGATGGAAGCACTTTGGACCCGGTTTATCCCCGCCATTGAGCAGGTTTTTCAAATGGTAGAAAGGGGCGAGATCGGTGAATTGCATACCATTAAAGCTGATTTTGGCTTTAAAATGCCTTTTGATCCGGCTTCAAGGCTCTACGATAAGCGTCTCGGAGGCGGCTCGCTCCTGGACCTGGGAATTTACCCGGCTTTGCTGGCCCTTTCTTTTTTTGGAAAACCGGAGGCTGTAAACATTTGCGCTGCGGCCACTTTCACCCCAACCGATGTGGATGAATCCTGCGCGTTTACGTTCCAATATCCTCCTGGCCGACTGGCGCTTTGCCATTCCACCCTTGCAGCCAATACTTCCCTCGGCGCACATTTGTACGGCACGGAAGGCACTATTTTCCTGCACCCGCGTTGGCACCACACCCAAAAGATCACCGTTTCCCGCTACGATGGCAGACAAGAGTCTTTTCGCGACCTGGACATTCCTTACCTCGGCCGGGGTTATTCTTACGAAGCGGCACACGTGACACAATGTCTTGAAAATGGATTGCTTGAAAGCGAGATATTGCCCCTGGAATTCACGCTGGATCTTGTAGAAACCTTGGATACCATTCGAGAGAAGATTGGTTTGGTGTATTAAGGCTTATACCATATTCCGCTTCGGCACGTTTTTGGCGGGAACGGCTGAAAAACGCAAGGCAGCGTCAGAAAAGCCGCTTACTTTTGCGGGCTGAAAAGCATCCTTTTCAAACTCAAGATCGTCCAATACCCAAACCCAAAAATTTCGATTTACATGAACAAACATCTGCGATTCTGTGCGCTGCTTACTTGTAGCATTGTGTTGGCAAGCCAAACCTCATTCGCCCAAATGCGGGGCTGGGAAGTGGGCGGCTGGCTCGGAGCGTCCAATTATTTTGGTGATTTGAACACCAATTTCCGTGTTAATCGCCTGCATCTTGCAGGAGGGGTAGGCGGACGCTACAACCTAAATGACCGTTTGGCTATGCGCGTCGGTCTCAATGCAGGCAAAATAAGCGCCTACGACTCCGACTCCAAAAACATTTACGAACAGCGTCGAAACCTTCATTTTTGGAGCACGATCGCAGATGCCACTGCGCAGTTTGAGTTCAACTTTTTCCCTTATGTGCACGGCCACCGTGAATATTTTTTCACCCCGTATATGTTTGCCGGCCCAACTTTTTTCTGGTACAACCCTAAGGCTGAACTGGATGGTCAGACGTATGACCTGCGCGAATTGGGCACGGAAGGGCAGTTCAGGGGAGAAGAATACAATACCACGCAAGGAGCAATTACCTATGGAATTGGTTTCAAAATGGATCTTTCCTACCGCTGGAGTCTTGATTTTACATTAAGCGCCCGGAAGCTATTTACCGACTATCTTGATGATGTTCATGGTACTTATGCCGATATTCGGGACATCCGTTCGCAACGCGGCGATATCGCGGCTGCATTTGCGGATCGCTCGGGGGAGCCTCCCATAGGTCTTCCTGGCAGACAGCGCGGCAACGGTAAAAACAATGATGCCTATGCTATGATCGGTCTAGGCGTGAATTACTATTTTGGCAGTATCCGCTGCCCGGGAATAACCAGGTAGTGTGGATTTGTTTATTGGGGGATTTGGGGATTTGTTTTGCCAGAGCTTGAAATTCGAATTGTCTTGAAGCAGGTAGGAATGCCAGGCTCTACTTAAACAAATCCCCAAATCCCCAAATCCCCAATTCACCAAACCACCAACTTCACACGCTCTTGAGACACTTTTTGCCACATTTTATTCAGGAAAATTACCTCAACGGTATCCGACAAGGCAGCCTCCATGCCTGCACGATGTTCGTTGACCTGAGCGGTTTCACGCGGCTGACCGAAACGCTCATGGCAAAAGGTCCGGAAGGTGCGGAAGAGCTCTCCGATGTGTTGAATCACATCTTCCAGCCTATGGTGGAGTTGGTGTATCAGCAGGGCGGTTTTATTCCTTATTTCGCTGGCGATAGCTTTACCGCCATTTTTCCGAGTTCAACCGGAGGTCTGACAGGCGCTTTAAACTCTGCTCAATCCATACTTTCCCGGTTTTCGCAAAAACGAAAAAATCCGGACTCCATCCTTTTAGAGCACCATATCGGCATCAAAATCGGCCTCTCTAATGGCGAAGTAGAATGGGGCATTGTAGGCCAGCATCGTAAGGGGTACTATTTTCAGGGAGATCCAATTGATGGTTGCGCTCAGGCTCAAACACGTGCCAATAGCCTTGACGCAGTGGCAGATACGTCGTTTCTCCGGCTGCTCGACCCCGCCGTTTTTGAAGCCAAAGACCTGGGCGATGGTTTTTTCTCCATCAATATTGACCCGGAAAAACCCATCGCCAATACCCCCGAGCGGGCAATTCATCTTCCAACGCCCGACGCAAAAGTTACCGCTGAATTTTTGCCCAGGGAAGTGTTTGAAAATCAGCAAATTGGCGAATTCCGGAACGTTGTTAGCGTTTTTATATCTTTTGAAGGTGTGCGCTCCCATGAATCGCTGGACCATTTTGCCTCCATTGTGCTCGACCAGAGTGAGAATTTTGGCGGCTATTTCAAGGAAATTGATTTTGGCGACAAGGGTGGGGTGATGTTTTGCCTTTTTGGTGCACCCATTGCGTTTGAAAACAATACCGAACGTGCGCTCGAATTTGTGGCGGCCGTTCGCGACGATCTTTCGCAGCTGACCGAACTCACTGGCGCCCGATTCCGCGTTGGAATGGCGTCCGGGCAGGCATTTACCGGTGTGATTGGCAGTGAAGAACGCTGTCAGTATGCAGCCGTGGGTGCGCGGGTCAACCTAGGTGCGCGACTGATGATGCAGGCCGTTTGGGGTGAGGTGCTGAGTGATGAAAATGTGTCGCGCAACCGGAATTTCAAGTTCAGTTATCGGGACGACGGCTATTTTAAAGGTTTTGAAAATAAACTGCCGACCTATGTGCTCACCGGGCGGAATCTGGCAGGAAAGGCCAGTTTTTCGGGCGATTGTTTTGGTCGCTCAGGAGAGTTGGAAAAGCTTTTTGAATTTGCGCAGCCCCTGCACGAAAACCGTTTTGCCGGCATGGCCTATATTTTCGGCGAAGCCGGTATTGGCAAAAGCCGGCTGAGTTACGAACTGCGCCGCCGACTGCGCGATACGATGGCGGTCAGTTGGTTCGGTTGTGCCAGCGATCAGATTTTGCGCAAGCCATTCAACCCCTTCATTTATTTTCTCAAAAACTATTTTGATCAAAGCCCCGAAAATACCCCGGAGCGCAACAAAGAACTTTTCGAGCAAAATTTTCTCGAACTTCAATACGAACTTACGGAAAGCCAGCATCCGGAAGCCGATGCTGTGCGCCGCGAAATAGCGCGGACACAGAGTGTGCTGGCCGCTATGGTCAGCATCAATTACCCAGGCTCCTTGTGGGAGCAGCTCGATGCCCGTGGCAGATACCAAAACGGATTGGCTGCCATGGCCAACCTTTTTGTGGCAGAATCCCTGCTTCAGCCGGTAGTGATCGAACTGGAAGACGGGCACTGGTACGATGACATGAGCCGCGAATTTTTGGCCCAATTCGTCCGTCGCGCGCAATCCTATCCGCTGTTATTTTTAATCTCGAGCCGCTATGAGGACGATGGCGCCAAAAACTATGTTTTTAAGAAAAACCTGCTGGAAGAAATTGGCGCGCCCTTCTGTGAGGTGGACTTGAACTTTCTGCAAAACGATGATTTGAAGTCCTTTGCGGAAGCGCGGCTGGGGAACCCGATGCACCCCGACCTGTACGAATTGCTCCAGCGCATGACGCAGGGAAACCCCTTCTATGTGGAGCAAATGGCCGAGTATTTCCGGGAGGCAAACTTGCTTAAATTGACCGATGAGGGCGTGTTGCAACTTAAAAACGAAGACCTCCAGATCGCCGATTCCGTCAAAGAAATTATGATGGCGCGGATCGACCGTTTGAGCGGGCTGGTGAAAGAAACGGTGAAAGCGGCGGCGGTGATCGGACGCGAGTTCGAGTTGCCGGTTTTATCGGCTGTGATGGCGCGGCAGGAAGATTTTATCCGCCGGAATGGCGATCTTGAAGTAGTACTGCGAGAACAGATTCAGACCGCTGAAAAATGGCAGGTTTGGTATGCGATGAACGAATTGCGCTACATTTTCCGGCACTCGCTGCTCCGTGAGGCCGCCTATGATATGCAGTTGCGTACCCGCCTGCGCGAACTTCACCAGCTCATCGCGGAGGCCATTGAGCAGCTTTACCCCAATTCCGAGGAACGTTATGTGGACCTTGCTTTCCACTACGACGAAGCAGAAGACGAGAAAAAGACGAACAAATACCTCGAAAAAGCCGCTCGTTACGCCCAGCGGAACTACCAGAACAGGCAGGCCCTGCAGTTTTATGAAAAATTGATCACTAACTTTTTAGGTAAGGAAAAGGACAGCAAAAAGATCATAAGACTTATGCTGCGCAAAGGAGCGGTGCACGAGTTGGTGGGTCAATGGGAAGAGGCAGAAAAAGACTACCGTATTGCGCTCAAACGCGCTCAGGGAATGAGTGACTGGCTGCTCATCGGGCGCGCCAACCGCCGTTTGGGACAGTTGCGGATGCTTCGCGGCGATTATATTGAGGCCAAAAAGCATCTGGATGTGGCTTCCACGTTTTTTGATTTTGCCAAAGACCCTGTTGGTACCGCCAAAACATATGGCAACCTCGGTACCCTATTTTTCCGGCAAGGCAGTTACGAATCGGCTAAAAGCTGGTTTGCAAAAGCTATTGAGATCAATCGTGCCAATGGACGGGAGGCAGAAAATGCGGCCATTGTAGCCAATCTGGGCCTTATTTTCATGAACCAGGGCCACTACGATGAAGGCATTCGTTGGCTGGAGGAACAATTGGACATTGCCCAACGCGCAGGCGATAAACAGGGGCTCACCACCTTGTACACCAACCTGGGCATCATCAACCTGGAAAAAGGCTCCCTGGATTCCGCCCTGCTTTGTCTCGAACGGGGCCTCGCCCTCTCCGAAGAATTGGGCAACAAACTTTTCATGACCATCTGCATTGGTTCCATAGGCTCCGTCTGGGAGCGGAAAGGGGATTATACCAAAGCCATGCAAAACTTCGAGCGCGACCTGCAACTCGTGCGTGAACTGGGCGATAAACAAGGTCTTGCGATCGCTTGCGGACTTATTGGCGATCTGCTTTCGGTAATGGGTGACTTCGACCCGGCCATCGAATATTTAGAGCAAAATCTTGCACTCAGCCGCGAACTCAACTATAAAAAAGGCATTGCCAAAGCCCTCAACACCCTCGGCGATACCTGGTTTTATAAAGGGGATTACCCGCGGAGCATCCGATACTACAACGAAGCCATTGACCATGCCCGTGATATGGGAAATCGGCTTGTGCTGGGTTATTCACTCATAGAAAAGGGTCTGGTGCACATTCAGGCCGGTGAAGTGGCCCTGGCCAGGCAATATGTGGAAGAGGGGCGTGACATAGCCTTGGCATTGGGCAATGCCGAACTGACTTTCGGGGCCAATATCCTTCGTGCACAGGTCATAATTACCGAGGGAAACCGACCCGAAGCAATCCGCCAGTTACAGCAAATGCTCAGCCTCGTACGTACGGAGCGTGAAGAGGCGGCAGTACATTTTGAACTCCGCCGGGTAGCTGACAACCCTACGCCGCACCACCTACGCGCAGCGGCACTTTATCGCGCCATGTACGCACGCACCCCGCAGTATATCTATAAAGTGCGACTGGAAGAATTGGAACGAGAACATTAGCTTAAAATAAAACCCATTTTTTGCGGTCATTCCAGGGAAAAAACGGAAATTTGTGCCACAGAATCATAAGTAGTAGTTAATTACCAACAACATAACCGCTTTCAATGGAAGAAGAAAAGAAGCGCCGTCCGCGCCTTTCCAAGTCGGACCTGGATTCTTCGCTGGAAGAGCGAACGAAATCCGAACAATCTGAAGATCCGTTTACCGAAAAACCGGAAAAGCCTGTTGAACGTCCCGACAGAGGCGGTAGCTTTGAGCGCAAGCCCTGGCAGGACCGTTCCCAAGGCAGTGGTGGTAACGAACGCAAGCCCTGGCAGGACCGCAGTCAGAGCGGTGGTGGCCAAGGTGGTAACTATGAGCGCAAGCCATGGCAGGACCGCAGCAATCCTGACCGACCTCGGGAAGGTGGCCAAACCAGCGGTGGTGGTTACGAGCGCAAGCCCTGGCAAGACCGCAACCAGCAAGGTGGCGGCGGCCAAACCGGCGGCAGTGGTAATTACGAACGCAAACCCTGGCAAGATCGCAGTCAACAAGGCGGCGGCCAAGGCCAAGGCGGCGGCAACTACGAGCGCAGGCCTTATCAGGACCGCAGTCAGGGCGGTGGTGGTCAAGGTGGTGGCGGCAATTACGAACGCAGGCCTTATCAAGACCGCAGTCAAGGTGGTGGTGGTCAAGGTGGCGGCGGCAATTACGAGCGCCGACCCTACCAGCAGCGCAGCGGCGGTGGAGGCGGCAATTTTGGCCGAAAACCATTCCGCAAAAAAGACGATTTTTACATAGAAAAGAAACCCAAACCCAATCTTCCCACGGGTGAGGGGATGCCTTTGAACAAATATCTGGCGCACTGCGGGCTTTCCTCCCGCCGTAAAGCGGTGGAATATGTGGAAGCCGGAAAAGTCACGGTCAATGGCGAACTCAAAAAAGAACCATTCTACCGCATACAGCCGGGTGACATTGTCATTTGCGACAGCAAACTGATGAAAGTGCAGGAGCGCATGGTTTATGTGCTGTTGAACAAGCCTAAAAACGTCATTACCACGACAGACGATGATCGTGGAAGACCCACTGTGATCGACATTGTGGACTCGAGCTTCCCGGAGCGTATATTCCCGGTAGGCCGGCTTGACCGCGATACTACTGGGCTGGTACTATTGACCAATGATGGCGAATTGGCGCAAAAACTCACTCACCCCAGTTTTGCCGTCCAGAAACAATACCGTGTTGGTCTGCGTCGCGGACTGACCCCGGAGGATCTGGCGCACATCGAACGGGGCGTCGAATTGGAAGACGGACTCATGGAAGTCAACTGGATCCGTTTTTCTGAAGACCACCCGGAGCGCGACATTGTGGAACTCGAGATCAGCTCGGGCCGCAACCGTGTAGTCCGTCGTATTTTCGAGACCCTGGGTTACGAGATTTTCAAACTTGATCGATTCTACTTTGCGGGTTTGACCAAAAAAGATCTCGAGCGTGGCAAGTTCCGCGAACTCACCCAGCGAGAGGTCATCATGCTCAAGCATTTCACCGGGCATCCTTCCACGGGCAAGAAGAAAAAAAGCGAGGAAGGAGATGCGCCGGAAGAAACGAGTAAGGCGACTGAAGTATAAAATTAAACCGTAGAACCGTAGAACCGTAGAACCGCAAAACCGTAGAACCGCAAAATTTAAAACCAAAAACATGATCCGAAAACGGGCAAATACTTCCCTTTTTCAAAATCCAATGCTTCGCAGTTATAAATTTTCCGGTTTTGCGGTTTATTTTTTGTTTTCCAATTGTGTTGAATCCTGACCTATATTTGTCTGGGTTTGAACAAAAACAGGCCTTCTTCGCTATGAAACCAAGTTCCAGCTTCTTGTTTGCTTCCGTCATGTTTTTGGCGGGGCTTTGCTCCTTGAATGCGCAAATGACTGATGGCCGCCCACGTATTGGCTTCAAAGCTGGTGTGAATGGTTCCAGCCTTTACGACGACGCCAATGCCAGCGATAAAAAATCGCGTCTTGGAATTACCGGAGGCATATTTGCCCAGGTTCCTTTTGTCAAAGGCCGGATGGCACTTCGTCCGGAGTTGTTGTTTGCAACCAAAGGAGGCGCCTATGATTTTGCCAATGGCGACCGCTCAGATTTCAAGATCAACTATATTGAATTGCCCATTTCACTCGAATACCGGTTGCTGGGTTTCGTGAACCTGCATGCCGGTGGGTATGCCGCTTTACTCGCCTCCGCGGACGGGACCATTGAAGGAATTCCGGGTACCCTGTCCAAGGCTGATTTCGAAGAATTCGATTTTGGCTGGCATGCTGGCGGTGGTATTGATTTTGGCGGACTCGGCTTGCATTTCAGGCTTTCGCGGGGGCTTCAGAAGCTGGATACTCAATCGGCAATCCAGTTGTTCGGCGATTTAAAAAATTCGGCTTGGGCGGTGACCCTCTCCTACGGACTTTAGTTTCCCTCAACCCACTCTATGAAGATTTTTTGCATCGGAAGAAACTACCTTGACCACGCCAAAGAGCTGAACAATCCTGTGCCCTCGGAGCCTCTGGTATTCATGAAGCCCCCCACCGCGCTGCTGCTTGCCAACAGACCATTTTACCATCCTGATTTTACGCAAGACCTTCATTATGAGGGAGAAATCGTGTTGCGTGTTTGTAAAAACGGACGCTCGGTACAACCCGAATTTGCCCACCGGTACATTGACGCAGTGGCTTTTGGCATTGACTTCACGGCCCGCGATCTGCAGGACAAACTTAAGTCAAAAGGTCACCCCTGGGAAATTGCAAAAGGTTTTGACCGCTCGGCGCCTTTGAGCCAGTTCTTGCCGATGGAAAATTTGAAAAACCCAAAAGACATTCATTTCCAACTCAAAAAAAACGGGAATGTGGTGCAGGACGGTCATACCCGCGACTTAATTTTTCCTTTTGAAACCCTCATCGTGCACCTCTCACGCTATTTTACCTTGCAAAAAGGCGATTGCATCTTCACGGGTACTCCGGCAGGGGTGGGTCCTGTACAAATTGGTGATCTGCTCGAAGGGTTCATTGAAGGGGAGAAGATGCTGAATTGTCAGATAAAATGAGCAGCTTTTGCGGGCAATTTGGCTAGGAATGACAAAGTAAAACTACTTTTGCGCAGACCCCTTTACCACTCTAAATGCCGGGCCCTGGCCTTCAAATCACCAGATCACCCTATAAACAAAACATCCCGCCTTCGCCAAGGCTACGGCGGGTAAACAATCCACCATAAACATGAGCGCAATCCGCGAAGTATTAGCCAGAGAAATCCTCGATAGCCGGGGTAACCCCACCATTGAAGCAGAGGTGTGGACGGAAGCGGGCTTTATTGGCCGCGCAGCCGTGCCGAGTGGTGCAAGTACAGGGGTACACGAAGCCGTAGAACTCCGCGACGACGAAGACCGCTACCTTGGCAAGGGGGTGCGTCGTGCGGTGAAAAATGTGGAAATTATGCTCCGTCCGGAACTGCTCGGGCAGGAAGTATGCGATCAGATCCGCATTGACAGAATTATGATCGACCGTGATGGTACCCGTTCGAAGAGCCAGGTAGGCGCCAATGCAATTCTTGCTGTCAGCCTTGCCGTTGCGCGTGCCGCAGCGGAAGAACTCGGCCAGCCGCTTTACCGCTACCTTGGCGGCGTGAACGCACACGTGCTGCCGGTGCCCATGATGAACATCCTCAATGGCGGCTCACACGCCGACAATGGCATTGATTTTCAAGAATTTATGATCATGCCTGTAGGCGCCAATTCCTTTAGTGAAGGCTTGCGCATGGGCGTGGAAGTATTCCACCACCTGAAAAAGGTGCTTAAGAATAAAGGCTATTCTACCAATGTTGGAGATGAAGGCGGCTTTGCTCCGGGTATTCAAAACAATGAAGAAGCCATCCAGATGGTCATGACGGCCATTGAAGCGGCCGGCTTCCGCCCATTGGACGATATTGTTATTGCGCTCGATCCAGCAGCTTCAGAATTCTACGACGCAGAAAAAGGCGAATACGTGTTTAAAAAATCCAGTGGCGAACGTTATTCCTCCAAGGACATGGTGGCGTTCTGGAAAGACTGGTGCAACCGTTATCCGATCTACTCCATCGAAGACGGGCTCGCAGAAGACGACTGGGCAGGCTGGAAACTCATAACCGAAACCCTCGGCCACCGCATCCAACTCGTGGGCGACGATCTTTTTGTGACCAATGTGGAACGCCTCCAGCGCGGCATTGATGAGAAAATTGCTAACTCTATTCTCATCAAAGTCAACCAGATCGGTTCGCTTACGGAGACCATTAACGCAGTGAACCTGGCTACCCGCCACGCGTACACTTCCGTGATCAGTCACCGCTCCGGCGAAACAGAAGATACGTTCATCGCTGACCTTGCAGTGGCGCTGAATACCGGCCAGATCAAAACCGGCTCTGCTTCGCGCTCCGACCGGGTGGCGAAATACAACCAACTCCTTCGGATTGAAGAAGAGTTGGGCGATGCAGCGACGTATTTGGGAAGGGCGATATTTGGGGTGTGAGGACATACACGACTGGCGAGATTCAATCAAACAACACATCCAAGGTCAAATCCTGTGCAACCGTCGCTAAAAAATGTTCGTTTCGCTTTGTGCCAAAAACGGTGAGGAGCGTGATGAAAACGTTTTTTCGGGTGCGCGTATGTTGTTTGAAAATTTCAGCCTTTTCGCGCAAGTGACTGGCGTAATCTTTTGTAACCTCGTATTCAGTATTGTGAAATTTTAACTCAAGCAAGTTGATGCAGTTATCGCTGCGGTCAATAATGAAATCAATTTGGGTTCCCGGCACCTTTGTGCTGCCCTTTTGGGCCCAGGAGTATTCGTTCGAGACAATACCATGGATGCCCAACGCCTTTTTGATTTGAAAAACGTGCTTAAAACAAAGATTTTCGAACGCATAGCCCGACCAGTTCTTGAACGATGGTGTTTCGGCGATTTGCTGCCAACTATCCGTTCCTTTTCTATTGTGTAAAAAACGGAAATAAAATAGTGAAAACTCGTCTGCCAAGCGATAAAGGCAATCTTCGCTGACCTTTGAAAATGGATAGATGCGCTGAATAAATCCGCACTGTAAGAGTTCGTCCAAAACCACGGTGAGCCCGCCACCGCTTTTCATCCCGGTGGTTTTGATGATTTCGTTGCGCGTCAAGCCCTTGTTTTTTTGCGCTAATGCCTGCACCACGGCTTCGTGGCCCTGATTGTGCTTGAAAATTGCAGCATAAAGGTTGGGAAACTCGTCTTTGAGCCTTGCTCCGCTGCCAAGCAACAGTTCGTCCAAGATTTGCGCAACACTTTTGCCCGGGCGCAAATCCTTAATGTAAAACGGTATGCCGCCAACGCACATATAAAGTTGCGCGATGTCTTTAAGTGAAAGTTGAACGTTTCGAGCTTCCAAAAAAGCCTTCATTTCACCGAGGCGAAAGGGCATCAATCGGACATGTTGAGTGATGCGGTTGTGTAGTCCGCCCCGATCGTTGATGATTTTTTGGATGATCCACGAGGCCGCTGAACCACAAATGACGAGGATGATATCCTCGCGTTTGGAACAGAATTGGTTCCAAAAATTGTCCAAAGCGGCTAAAAAACCCGAACGAGGGGTTTCGAACCATGAAATTTCATCCAGAAACACGACTTTTTTCCCTCCTGCTGGCAACCCTGTCAAATAGGCACGCAATTGAGAGAACGCCTGAAGCCAGGTTTTCGGTGGCAGGATTGGTCGTTCAGTTTTGTTATGCTCGGCGAGCGTGAGCCAGAAATTCTCCAATTGCTGCGCCATGTCTTTTTGGTGCAAGCCGCTGCACTCAAAAACAATTTGATCGGCATAAACCTGCCTCACCAAATAGGTTTTCCCGATTCGCCGCCGCCCATAAACGGCCACGAATTCTGACTCATCCTTGTCTAACAGGCCTTTCAACAAGGCCACCTCTTCGACTCTTCCGATCAATTTCATAGGACGAATTTTTTATAGTTCGCCAAATGTACGGGAAATTTTCACAATTTGGCGAACTATGATTTTTATATCTCGCCAAATCAATCTTTTTGGGGGAAATTTTTCCGCTATCAAAAGTTCAACGCCTTTTTTAAATCAGTTGCCTTTTGGTGGTACTTGTGTTTCGGGTTTTTTAAAATAGTGTGCAGCAGATACCGTGTTTCTGATTTTTCTCCAATTGCGACATAGCACAGCAGTAAATTCCATTGGACATTCGCCTCTTCAAATTGGTCTGTTTCAAGTATGTCAAGAAAGGCTGGAATGGCCGATTCAAAATCATTAGCATAAAAAAGAGAATAAGGCAACCGTTGGGTGACCTCTGCTTGCCGAGGATCCTTAGCCGGGATACTTTTTAGCAGGCGAATGGATTCGGTAAAGTTTTTTCCTTCGAAGGCCTTTTTTTCGGCAGCGAGCGTAGGGTCGCTACCGTCTTCCCCTCCTCGCGTTGATGTGTTTGACGACGGGGCGAACTGCATGGCAATTTGCGGTTTGCCAGCCCTGCGTTGGGTTTCAAGAGTCCTCAACAGATTGTCTTTTCTGTCAATTTCTTCTCGTAAACGCTTGATCTCCACCACATAAAAGGAATCTCTGGGCAGGCTAAGCAGGGTTGACAAAGAGTCTTGGATTTGTTGAAATTCTATGCGCATTACCGAGATAACGGAGTCTCGTTGGGCGATTTCCCGATTTTCTGAATCCTGTGGTTGGGAAACTTTTTCGATTTGCCAAAAATGCCAAAAAGTCCCTGTCGTCAACAGCAAGAACAGGATGACACTCGTCCAAATCCAGAT
>JAUSMG010000247.1 GCA_030645295.1 Saprospiraceae bacterium
AGGTCAGCGAAGCTGATTTTTTTACCAAATTTTACTTCAGATTATTTAAATATTTAACATTCAACCTTCCGCGAACTGGTGCAAAAAACCAATCCCCTCGCAGAAAGAGACTGGTTTTTGAAACAGCTGGAAAGAAAATAAAGAGGAATGAATTCCCTACCCAAGACTCACATTTCCGCCCACATCCGGATCAGGTTGCTGTAAACCTGTAGCAGGAGTAAATTCTCCGCCCCTTGCGGGTTTTGTTTTTCCAGAACTGCCTGCGCTGTTTTGAGGTGGAAAAGCATTTCTCGCTGCTGGGCATTGCGCACGGCACATTGCATCCAGGTCACTGCCGCGAGGCGGACGCCCGAGCTTACGGGCAACACACCGTGCACCTGCGTAGTTGGGTATATAATAGCGTCTCCGGGATTCAGTTTATACCGTATTTCATTGGCTTGTGTTTGAATCGCCAGTTCGCCTCCTTCATAACTGCCTGGTTCTGAAAGGAAAATCGTCATACCCACGTCGGTCCGAATGGCACCGACCTGTGAATCGCCCATGATAGGGCTGTCCACATGCATCCCATAATGCATGCCCGGTTCGTATTTGCTGATGATGGGCGGTAGCACCCGGGTAGGCATCAATGCGGCCTGAATGAGCGGACTTTGCACGATCGCATTCATTACAATGGCGTCGATCTGCTGTTTTTCGAGGCTGCCCGTTTTGGGCAACTGGAGGTTGCGCTTCACCGATTTTGCTGCATCCGTGGCTGTGGCCGTACCGTCTTCGAATTTTGCCGAGGACAAGATTCGGGTGATCATGTCCAGTTCCATCGGCTTGAGCAATCCTGAAACCGTGAGGTATGCGGAAGGAAGTGTCATAAACATTATGCTTTTTTACAACGAATGCCCACTTCCCGCTCAAAACGCATGGCCACCGATTCTTTGAGGTTCGGATTTGGCATACCGTAGAAGTTTTCCAGCGTGTCGGCGTGTTGCTCCCCGATGCCGTCTAAATTGGAGAGCAGGTTGTAGTTACAGTACAGCGTATGTAAGTTGGTCAGTCCCTCCAAAGGTTTTAGCGAATCGATCTGGTTTACATTGCAGTAGATCTCCTTCAGCCCAGCCAATCCTTCCAGACCTTCAAGCGATGTGATCAGGTTGTTGTGAATAAAGAACGAGCGCAAGTTTTTGAAAGCCGCTGCTTCGCGAATGTGGGTAAGTTTGTGATGGATCACCACTGCCAATTCCATGTTCGGGATCCCGACCAGACCAGACATGTCCTCCAGCTCAAATGTCATATTCGGGAAAGGCGCAGAAGGCCCCGCAAAACGGTGGTTGGGAGAAGTAAAAATGGTCAGCAGCATTTCATCGCCGAGTGGCTCGGTACTGCTGCGTCGAAATGCTACTTCGTTAAAGGCTTGTTTCCAGGCATCGCTGAGGCTATCCCACCAAGCACTGGCCTGGGTAAGTTGAGCTTCGGCAAGGAGGGAAGATGTGGGCGATTCCATGATATCGGGTGAGGATTGATGCAGACTACTGGACATTTTGACATTGGACTTTGGATTTGCACTCTAAAAACTTTAAAATCATGCACTTGCTTAATCGTATCTAACGTCCAGTGTCAAAATGTCCAGTAGTCTGGGATGGATGGTCCAAAAATTTGAATTTTCGTATCTTTTAGGGTTGCCACTAATTGCACAGAATACACTAAAATGGCTTTACGCAACCATCTGCACCCTGATAACCAAAACGTTGCGCCGTTGCGCCGTTGCGTGAAATTTTGTGCAAATCCGTACAATTAGTGGCAAAACCCGCCTAGTCCCGCGAAGGAAATATTCCGTACTGACAAATCACAAAGTTCAAGCCAAGATAGGGCTGCTGTATGTTTACTGGCGCACTTGAGCCCGTCACTCCTGTAGGCTGTTCGCTAACACCACCCAACGCGCCATTTGCGCCAGCGGCATAGGTGTTTGTGCCTGCAAGTATATTATTGGGCCCTTCGTCGGTATTCGGAGCAGCACTTGTTGCGGCCAAAGTTGCGATAGTTGGGTGCGTGTGCGCCGCCAGGTTGGAGACCGTAAGCGTCACGTTTTGTGCGCCCGCCTTTTGGCCCAGGACGAAGTTGGAACGGCCAGCGCCCTGACCAGAACCAATGGCACTGCGGCCCTGAAAATCGGGAAGCGCGAATGTGGTAGTGCCATTGCCTCCATAAGTGGTGCCCAGCAGTGCAAAGAGGGCTTGATTTTGACTGATTGATAAAATCTGCCCATTGCAGAATGCCCAGTTCTTGGGTGCAAAGTCTGCTGCAAAAAGCATGATGGTTGCCATTGTACCTTCCATATTGATGGATATTTTTTTGATGAAAGAATTGGGTTGACCACGCGCTTAGTTGCGTGCAGGAAAAATACCTTGCTGGCAGATCACAAAAGAGATGCACTCATAAGGCTGCATGATAGAAAATGGTACCGAGCTGCCCTGGAGCGCTACCGTGGCGCTGAAGCTGCCGTAATTGGCCGCAGGCGTAGTGCCGGGCGTGGCATAAGTATCCGCAGTGGGTGTAGCCAGGATGTTGCCGTTTGCCTCTGTGCGTGAGGCCGGGCTGTTGCTTAGCGGGATGGTTACCGCACCCGCCGTGTGGGTATGCGCAGGCATCTGTGCGTTGCTCATCGTCTCGCTTTCTGCATTGACAGCCTGACCCAGGTCATAAAAGGAAAGACCCGGGCCCTGGCCAGCACCTACTGCTACCCGCCCTTGAAGATCAGGCAGGCCAAAGGTGACCCGGCCGTCTCCACCGTAAGTGGTGCCGAGTATGGAAAATAGTGCTGTGTTGGAGGCAATGCTCACAAGTTGTCCGGCGCAGTAAGCCCAGTTTTTGGGCGCGAAGTTGCCTGCAAACATCATGATGGTTCCTATTGTACCTTCCATATTGATGGATATTTTTTGAAAATGAGTGTTTTAGATAGAATTACAGTCCGGCTTAATTCCTGGAGGGGAAGATGCCTTCTACACAAATGACGTAGTTGATGGCCTGGAAGGACTGCACTACAGAGATGGGCTGGGAGTTTCCTGCCGGGCCGACCGTGACGTTAGCGCCGCCCAGGTTCGTCCCGGTGCCCCCTGAGGTCGGGAGATAGAGGGCTTGAGCCGTAGTCGCCAATACGTGTGTAGGGTTTTTGCTGCCGTCGGCGTTTGCTGAAGACGTGCCGACACTTGCCGACATAGCGTGTTGGTGGGCGGGCAGTTGAGATTGATTCAAGGTCACGGTCTCGCTTCCGGCAGATTCCCCTAAATTCACCGGGCTGAGGCCGGCGCCTGTACCCGTGCCCACCGGGATTCGGCTGCGCAGGTCGGGAAGTGCGAACGTGGTCTGACCATCGCCGCCGTAGGTGGTGCCGATCAGGGCGAAGAGCGCGTCGTACTGACTGATTGGAAGCAAAGCCCCGTTGCAGAACATCCAGGCTCGAGGGGCAAAGTTCCCCGCAAACATCATAATGGTAGCCAATGTACCTTCCATAATATTAAGGATTGTTTAAATGGTGAAAAGTGTATGAAAAGGTAGTTTTCACGCGGTTAAGGTAGTTTTCACGCGGTTAAGGTCTATATTTATAAATATTTTCATGCAAATTCATGCAAAGAAAAATGAGGATGGTCGATATTTCATCGATCCACCCTACTCATTCTTCCTACCGTAAATTACTTTTTTATTGGTGCAAAGGTGGCCATCCATGCCTGGCGTGGGAAAGGGCATAAATGCGCATTTTCCTAAACCCGTATTCCTGCTTGCGCATACCCGTAGAAATACCTGTTTTGAAAAATTTTCATACGAGACCATTCCATGCACCACACCCGCTCCCCTACATTTGAAGCGAACAACATTTTTTCACTTTTAAATCATATTGCGCTACAACATGGCTCAAAGTCCTTATCTCATCCCGCTTCAAACCGCTGTCAATTGGACCACCGCATGGCGCGGCGCCAATACCGGTTCCATTAAAGCATTCAAAATCAATATTGACGAAGTAAATGCAATGTTGATGGAGGCTGGCACCAATTCTATCCGACTCTATTTTGGTCTCGACAATGGCGTGGAAAAACTCGCCCTCGTGGCTGTAAATGCCAATGGGCAAGACATTATTAACCCCACCGTGGGTGGCGAGATCATTAGCGGCACCTATGACTTCTGTGAGCCCTGCCCGCCGGTCTGTGACCCTTCAAGTCCGCTTTTAACCGGAATTATGCCCTCCTAATGCTTGTCAGGTAATGGAATTATGACGCCCTGGCCCAAATTGATCATATCGACTGCTACCTTTTTCGTTGCGCTCCCTGCAACAGTGGTGATTTTTCGGTACCGCCAATTGCATTCCGCAATGAAAATCATGGCGCTTTATGTCTTTTTGGGTGGCGTCATTCAAATATCCTCTTCCTACCTGAGCGCCCAAAAACACAACAACCTGTGGCTGCTACATATTTACACCCCACTTGAATTTGGTTGCATCATCTGGTTCTACAGCAATGTTTTACAGGGGTTCTTAAAGCGTAATGTATTCGTATGGGGAGGGCTTGGGTTCGCGTTGCTTTCGGCGCTCAATTCGGCTTTTCTTCAGGATATTGAATCTTTCAATACCTATGGGCGCAGCCTGGAAGGCATTTTAGTCATCGTGCTTTGCCTGATATGGTGCTATCGAACCCTGTCTGAAATGAAAATAAAGCGGCTTGAGCAAGACCCGGTGTTTTGGGTAAACACCGGGTTTTTGCTCTATTTTTCGGGCAATGTGCTGCTTTTTGCCTTCAGCAACTATATTGTAAACATCAACCGTACGTTGAATTTGTACATTTGGGCTTTCCATGCAACGTTTAGCATTTTGCTATACTTTTTTATTACCATGGGTTTATGGAAGGCCAAATAGATGTTTTCCTGTTTCTTTTTGTGGGCATGCTGACCCTGGCACTATTGGCCGGGGCGGTGGTGCTTTTTTTCTTTTTTTACCAGAAAAAAATGCTCCGCCAACAACTCCAGATCAGCGAAATGGAAATTGCCCACCGGGAAGAACTCCTGCACAAAAACATCGAACAGGTGGAATCTGAAAGGCATCGGATCGCCACTGATCTGCACGATGAACTTGGGGGTATTTTTTCCACTTTAAAATTGAAGATCAATCATTTAGATCGGGAAAATAATCTCGAACGGCTGATCGCTGAAAGCCGCGAGATCATTGATACCGGCATAGCCTCCGTGCGTCGGATCTCGCACTCCATGACCCCGCCAGGCCTCGAAATGTTTGGCCTTAGCGATGCCCTGACCAGTCTTTTTCAAAAAAATGATGGTCCTCAACTTAACGTAGATTTTGTTTGTTCTCCTGACTTTCCACGCCTGGAAAGCAAGATCGAACTTGGCTTGTACCGCATGGCGCAAGAATTACTCAACAATTCTATACGACACGCGGAAGCTTCCAAAATCCTGCTAAATTTGAGCCACTTGGAACGGGAAGTTATCTTTGAATTTTCAGACAATGGAAAGGGCTTTGATCCCGCCATTTTGCAAAGTCGCAGCGGCTTGGGTCTGAAAAATATCGAAGCACGCGCCAACTACCTGAATGCTACGGTAGAATGGCAAACTCAACCTGGCGAAGGCTTAAAAACAATCGTTAAAGTGCCCTACGAGGTTTAATCAGTATGAACGAAAACACAATTCATGTGGCCATAGCAGAAGACCAGCGACTTTTCAGAGAATGTCTGGTTTCCTTGCTGAACGGTTACGACAATGTAAACGTCAACGTGGAAGCAGCCAATGGCATGGAACTGCTTGAAAAACTATACGTTGCTGCCCCCACCCCACAAGTCGTGCTCCTTGACCTTACCATGCCTGAAATGAATGGACTGGACACGACCCGCCAGCTCAAGAAACTTTTTCCGGAGATGAAAATCATCATCCTCTCTGTACACAGCGAAGAGCGACATATTGTGCACATGGTAGGGGAGGGCGTGAACGGCTATCTGGTCAAAAATTCAGAACTTTCTGAAGTCGTACAGGCGGTGCAGGCCGTGCATGAAAAAGGATTTTATTTCAACGAATCGGTGATGCGTGCCATCCACTCCGGCATGGCGCACAAGCACGAAAAATCCTACAACCCCAACAGTCCGCTTACTGCCCGTGAAAAGGAGATCCTCGAACTTGTCTGCCAGGAACATACCACCCCCGAGATCGCTGAAAAATTATTCCTGAGCGTACGCACAGTCGACGGACACCGAAACAACCTTCTGGAAAAAACAGGAGCAAGAAATACTGCCGGGCTGGTCATCTACGCGCTTCGTCATGACCTTTTTAAGTTTAATTGGTGATTTTAACCCCTTGAACCACGTTAAAATATTCGGTATCATAACCCCTTTCAAGCGCCCTTTTGTGGGGAAAAACCGCTTTGCAATCTACCCGACAAATATTTTTTCATAAAATATTACTTTTTTTTCATCCCAACAATTCAACAAAATCAACAAAGTCAAACATTAAGGAAAGTTTATTTTGAATTAATGCAGGCAATAATCAATCATTTTTTCGAGAAAAGTCTCGCTTTGACTTCATTTTAGCCCTGAAAAAAAATCAACAAACCCAATTTTATGTCTTTTGCATGTGGGGAGAAGTGCCGCACTTTTGTACTGTCAATAAGAATTAACGGTAGCGGTAGAGAAAGAAGCGGTAGAAATTATTGACCACTGGTACTGAAACTTTTCATGAGATTATATACGGGAAATCCGAACGCGGCGCAAACGAGCGCCGCGTTTTTTTTGTGCCTGCTCAAACCCCTTCGAACGCCTCAAACCCTTCAAACCCCTTCGAACAACGCTTTACCGCATCAGTTCCTCAATAATTTTCCCGGTCGTAGCATTCGGCTCCATGATACGCAGCATGGCAGCCAGGGTTGGCGCAATATCGGTGATGCTCACGATCTTATGGCTTTCGCCAGGTTGGATCCGCCAGCCATACCATACCAGCGGTACGTGGGTGTCGTAGGGATAAGGAGAACCATGGGTGGTCCCCCCTGTGCTGAAAGCTTTGTCATCTGCATGCCAGGCTGGATCCAGTAAGTAGATCATATCACCGGAACGGCGCGGATGGATTCCCCGACGCAATTCACTGACAAAGGGATATTCTGCGGGCAGCATCTCCAGTTCATGGCGTGTGAGCACATCATATACCCCCGGAAGACTGCGAATTTGGCCGCCAATGGCCTGGGCAACCTCTTCAGGCTTCATATCCAAATCAGCCAGTGCATCCCAATTGAGCCAAATCTGTTGATTTTCAACCGCCTGGATGTAATTTCCACTGGTTCCAAAGATCATTTCAAGCGATTTTTCCAAACGATCCTCGAGGGTACTCTCTTCAAAAACACCCGCAGGTATATGCAGTTTGTTCAGATGTACAGGGGTTTCGGCGCCTCCATGGTCGGCGGTGAGAAAAACGAGCACGTTGTCTTTTCCAAATTTACGTTCCAAATATTCGAAAAATCGGCTCAGTTCGCGATCCATCCGAACGTACATATCCTCGGTTTCCTGCGCGTGTACGCCAAACTGGTGCGCACAATAATCGGTAGCCGAATAACTGACACACAGAAAATCGGTCCATTCATCCGCTCCAAGCTCCATGGCATCAATGGTTTCCATGGCGAAATTCGTCACAAGCGTGTTGCCATAAGGGGTGAACCGCAAGACACCGTAGCTTCCACTGGCCCTTGCTGCAGCAAAATCGTGTGGAAATCCACCTTTGAGGCTTCCGTATTTACCCACGTAATTCCAGTTGTCAAAACTTTCGGTAGGCGCATGGCCCATTTCCCAGGTTTTATTGAGGAAGGTGTCCGGCCATCGACGGGCGTTGTAATCGCTTACCCATTTTGGAAGTCCCAGAGAATCAGGATAATACGTGGATGTTATCCAGTTTCCAGAAGCGTCGTCGAACCAATAACAGGCATTCGGAATGTGCCCGGCCGGGAGGATGCTCCCGCGATCTTTGAGGCATACCGAAGCGACTTTTGAACGGAAGTTGTTGCTGAGGCGCAACTCGTCCGTGATGGTGCTGGAAAGCAGGGCGACCGGCGAATGTTGTCCTGTACCCGGATCAGTTTTAGCAGTGCCCCCCACCGTGCGGTGGCGTTTGTCGGCGGTGCAGTATCGTTTGATACGAAGTTCCGGATCCCACCAGTCATTGCCAATGATCCCGTTGAGCGAAGGCGTGGTACCGGTGTAAATGGCCGCATGACCGGGTCCGGTATACGTCGGAACATAATTGAACCGGGTGTTTTCACAGGAGAAACCGCCTTTGAGCAATCGGTTGAAACCGCCGGGACCGTAATGACGCTGGTATCGGTAGAGGTAATCGTAGCGCATTTGGTCCACAACTATGCCGACCACTATTTTGGGTTTGGAAGGGGGAGCGGTTTGGGCAGTGGCCGCGTTTGCGGCAAACAGCAGGAGCAATGCGAATGCTGATAAAAGTCTCATAGTGCATGTTTTGTGAATATCAAGTCTCGGGTACCAAGCGACAAAGTTGAGGAAAAATCCAGGGACCAGCGTTCGGTGAAAATTTTGTTAAAGCCGGGTCTTACGCCAAACCTTGCAAAGGAAAGTCCCGTGAGCAAAGTCAACGTTAACCAAACAAATTCTTTCTATGAAAAATTGGACGGCACTCGCTTTTTTAGTCATTTACTTCACCGGACCCTCCGCCCTTTTTGCTAAATGGTTTGAACAATACCCAGGTCCGCGCAATTTCGTTGGGGATTGCGCTAGAATTTGAAATGCAGTAAAAAAATGGCCAAAAAAAAGACCTTTGTGGAATACTACAAATAAGTCAATCCAGAAAAATGACCGACAACGAACTACCTACCCCGGAAGAACTTGACATTCCCTTTACAGAATCCCCGACCCCGCCTGCGCCACCACCACTGGACGTTGATCCTGTAATGATTCGCGCCGAGCGGGTGAAAGCCGAGATCGGGCAGGTCATTGTCGGACAGGAGGACATGCTTGACCTGCTGCTGGTGGCACTTTTTACGGGTGGCCACGTGCTGCTGGAAGGGGTGCCCGGTATTGCTAAAACACTGACTGCCAAACTATTGGCCAGGACTTTACACACCGAGTTCAGCCGCATCCAGTTTACCCCCGACCTGATGCCGGCCGACGTGGTGGGTACCCCGGTGTTCAATATGAAGGCTTCGGATTTTAATTTCAAAGCCGGGCCAATATTTTCCAATATCGTGCTGATCGACGAGATCAACCGCGCCCCGGCCAAGACCCAGGCCTCCCTGTTCGAGGTAATGGAAGAACGGCAGGTGACGGTAGATGGTACGACCTACCCGATGTCCGAACCGTTTTTTGTGGTGGCTACGCAAAATCCCATTGAGCAGGAAGGTACCTACAAATTGCCTGAAGCTCAACTCGACCGTTTTCTTTTCAAAGTGATCCTTTCGTACCCAAGCCTGGAGGAAGAACAATCAATTCTCCGACGGTTTAGAAACGACTTCTCCGGCGTGCTGCGAGAGACGGTGAAACCGGTGCTCTCACCTGCCGACATTGCTGATTGTCAGCGTATTATCGAGCAGGTGTACATCCGCGAAGAACTGCTGGACTATATTGCAGCCATTGTACACAGCACCCGAAGCAATGCCGATCTTTTTCTTGGCGCCAGTCCCCGCGCTTCGCTCTCGCTGATGAAAGCCTCCAAAGCCGTGGCGGCCATGTCGGGACGCAGTTTTGTTACACCCGACGATATCCGCTACGTATCCTTTCCGGTGCTCAATCACCGCGTGATCCTTACGCCGGAACGGGAGATGGAGGGGTATACGACGAAAGAGGTACTGGACGATATTGTGAAGAAGATCGAGGTGCCGAGGTAGATAACGTTTTCCCCATACAAACGCTGTTTTCTACCTGTTCATAAGGACCGTAATTGGGGATAATTTCATACCCTGACTTTTTATACAGTCGGATGGCTTCTGGCTGCTTTTTCCCTGTTTCCAGGGTGCATCGGGAATATCCCAGTTCAAGTGCCCAGGCTTCCAATTCATTTAATACTCTGCCCGCTATTCCTCGCCCACGTTGTTCCGGCAATACGAACATCCGTTTTACTTCCATTGCATCCTCCGAGAATGCCCGAATGGCGCCGCATGCTATGGGCTCGTTTTCCAAAAAAGCGACCACTGCATGGTTGATTTTATCCAATGTATTGAATTGCGAATAAAACGCATGCTCATCGCCGTCTCGCACCGCCAGATCCTGGTCAAGTAAGGCGACCAGTGCGCGGAAATCAGCATGGTCTGAGTCGGTTCGAAGGATATTCATGGCTCAAAAAATGATTGCCCGCATTACCCTTCCAGAAATTGCTTTAAAGCGGTGCGAATGATCTCGTTCCAGCCTTCCACAAAATTTCCGCTGGCAAAATCCGGGTTGTCGGTCGGGAATGTTTCCAAACCTGCGTGTGTGAGTCGAAGCACTGTATTATCACCCATTGGAAGGAGCAAAAACGTCACAAATGATTCCCCTTCATAACCTTCATACCGCCAACTATAAGTCAATTTTTTGCCCAGTTCAACTTCTGTTATTTTGCAGATATGAAGGTATTGTTTCTCTGGAGCGGGCCCGCCGGTAAACCGGAATTCAAACCCCAGTTCAGGACGAAATTCAGCAAGATCAAAGTACCATTGCGCCATTTGGTCACGATCGGTTATGGCTTTCCAGACTTTTTCGACGGGCGCGTTTAGGCTCTCCTCAACGATGACCGGTGCGGCCTTGAGTGCTTTATTTTCGTGGCTGGTTTGCGTTGTTTGTGGCATGGCCTGATCTTTTTATAGTGAGAAATCAGCCTAAGGTATGGCGTTTTTCTGTCCCTGACCACTCATGATCTTTTATTCGCAAGGACCTTCTTTAACATGGCTACCTTTGCCCTTCAAAAAACGTCTGCTATGCCACGCGCTGCACGAATATCCATACTTCTTTTTGCTCTCCTTGTTACGGGAATGGCCTCCGCCCAAAGCCCCGCCGATACTAAACGGAACGGTGAACGGGCTTTTGCTGCCGGGCGTTGGGCCGAAGCCCAGACCAAACTCGCCCAATATCAGGAAGCCAAACCCGGCGATTTTGGCGTACTCACCAAACTCGGGATCTCACTCTTCCAGCTCGGACGTGGTGAGGAAGCCCGACGTTACCTGGAGTATGTGGCCGCCAAAAGCCCTGATGGTCAGGATTCCGAACTTTTCTATTACCTCGCCCGCACCCTTCATGGGCTGGCGGAATGGGAAAAAGCGATCACTGCCTATAAATCTTTTCTGCGCGTCAGCAGCGAGCGGCATCCGTTTCGTTTCAATGCAACCGACAACATCCGCCGATGCGTGTCAGGCATGCAAATTGTTCAAAATGAGGAAGTTGCTTTAGTAGAAAACCTCGGTGACCGGGTCAATACTATGGGCGACGAGTTCGCGCCCATTCCCTCGGTCAATCACGCTGACCGCCTTTATTTTGCAGCAGCCCGCCCGGGCAGCACAGGCGGTGAACGCAACGATGAGGGCTACGAAGATTCCCAGCGTGGCCATTGGTGCAGCGATATGTTCGCGGCCCAACTCGTCACCAGCGGATGGGAAATGCAGGGGGGACTGGGCGGATTGTTGAATACATCCCGCTTTGAAGTGCCGCTTGGATTCAATGCCAATGGTCAGATCCTGTACTTTTTTCGGGGATTCACGTTGTACAGCGGGGAGGTTTTAGCAGACACTGCCGCACGCAAAGACGAGTATTCTATCAATAGTCCAGCATTCATTAGTCCGGTTCAGGCCGAAGAAGGCGATTGCAATCCTTTCTTTTTCAATGACGAGACCATCGTATTCGCCAGTCGCCGGGCCGGAGGCTATGGCGGTCTGGATCTTTGGTGGACGGTATGGGCCGACTCGAACTGGACGGCGCCTGTAAATCTGGGGCCAGAGGTCAATTCCGCTTACGATGAGGACATGCCCTTCCTCGCCAACAACGGCGCAACGCTCTTCTTTAGCAGCAACCGCACTGAAGGCATGGGGGGACTGGATGTTTTTAAAACCATTTTTGATCCCAAAAAGCGGGTCTGGCAAACCCCTGCCAACCTCGGTCTGCCCATCAATTCTCCTGAAGACGACACTTATTACCGGCTCGCTTTGGATGGTCGTTCGGCCTTTTTTGCATCCAACCGTTTCGGAGGTTTTGGGCAGAGAGACCTTTACATTGCCTATTTCAAAGAAGGTCAACCCGAGCAAAGCGTTGCGCCACAACCCGCCCTTTTTGCACAAGCTGACCCAAATGCTGGCGCAGACCAAGAATTACGCGAGATTGTGATCCCAACGTTGTCTTATAGTTCGGACAAAGATGTAATGAGTCCTGATAATCAAAAGGTTGTGGATCAAATTGCCGGGATTGCCCGGAATTTTCCGCAAAGTTCAGTCCTGGTCACAGTGCACACCGATGCAACCGGACTACCAAAATTTGACCTTTACAACGGAATAAAACGCGCAGAGATCATTGGGAAAGCCCTTACAGATCGCGGGGTACCGGCAACGAAGATCTTACTGCGCAGTGTGGGGCCAAATTATCCAATTGCCCGCGAAGTGCTGGATGCAACGCCCAATCCTGCTGCGCCGGGACTGAACCGGCGTATAGATCTGAGGCTAACGGCCATTGAGCCTTCAGCGCTCAAATTTCGCGTGGAACAACCTTTCGTTTCGGAAATCATGGCTGCTCCAGGGGCCCAACGATTGGATGAAGCTACAGCAGGCCTTTCCTATACCGTAGAAGCGGCCAGCACCCGGCAAATCCTGACCAATGATGCACTTGCTATGTTTGGCGACCTGAGGATCGAAACCCAACCCGGTTTAGGCGCTTACCGATACACCACCGGGGTTTTTAAACAATTTAGTGCAGCGGCGCAACTGCGCAAAGAGGTGCTATCTCAGGGTTTTGCAGACGCGACCGTGGTTGCCTATATCAACGGGATCAGAATATCTAAAGCAGAGGCAGTAGCACTATTGAAAAAGTATCCTGACCTTGCAGGGTATGTGAGGGGGTAGGTGATGACTTCCTTCGCGGAGGTTACGGCGAGCAAAAGTGATGAATTGGTAAGGTAGCGCATGACTTATTTGCCAATGGCCAATGGTCAATAGTCAACGGTCAATAGTCAACGGTCACCCTCCTTCGCTTTTACTCGCCTTAGCCTTTGGCGGCGGTGAGAAGCTACGGCGGGTAAAACGGTCAATAGTCAAAAAATTGGGAAAGCATCGTATCGAGTTCTTTCGGGAAAGCCTTCGCAACCTGCGATCCATGGGGAGTGTGGCGCCAAGCTCGCGCTTTCTATGCAGGGCAATTGCCAGAAAGATCAACCCCGATAAAGCCCGCGTGGTAGTGGAACTTGGTCCAGGCGATGGCGTGATCACCCGTTATATTCTCCACCGTTTAAGCCACGATGCAAGGCTTGTTATTTTTGAGATCAACCCAGTTTTTGTAGAAAAAATCAATAGGACCTTCAATGATCCCAGAATGACCATCGTCCATGACACAGCAGAAAATATGGGGAATCATTTTATGCAATTGGGCATCCAGGAAGTGGACTATTTTGTGTCGGGTATTCCCTTCGT
>JAUSMG010000252.1 GCA_030645295.1 Saprospiraceae bacterium
GTTCATTCGATGGCGGTGGCAATGCTTCCATTGATTGGCTTGTGAATGGTCAAACAGATGTGGATGAAGTAACCGAAGGTTGCGGCACCGTGGAATTGCTCATCGATCGGGTTGGATCCAACCCATCGCTTCCACTGACCGTTTCGTACACGATTACCGGAACGGCCACCAATGGCGCGGACTTTGGTCCCATTGCTTCCACTTATGTGATCCCTGCTGGAACGGATCAAATTACCATTCCGGTCAATATTATCAATGACCTTATCCCTGAAGGTGCAGAAACGGTTATTTTAACCTTGAATAACCCATGTTCCTGTCTGAATCCTCAGGAAACCCTGACCATTTTGGACTATAATGCCCTGATGCCTGTTGCCGATACCGTAGCCATTTGTGGCATAGGTGTGGCAACCGTTGGTGTAACCGTATCGGGTGGAGTAGAACCCTATACCTATCAGTGGAATACAGGGGGGACTGATCCCACGATAAATCCATTCGTAACTACCCCAACCACTTATACCGTTACGATAACAGATGCCTGTGGGAAAACCAGTACGGCAAGAGCCCGGGTTAATATCATTCCGCCTCCCATAGCGCAACTCCTGGGGCCTGGTCCGCAAATTTGTCCGGGTCAATCTGCAATCTTGAGTATCAACTTTACCGGAACCGGGCCATTTGAACTCAGTTACAATTTCAATGGCAATCCAGAACCAACCATTACGGACATTACGGACGACCCCTATTCTCTTGTGGTCACAGAACCCGGGCAGTATGCCCTTACCGGTGTAATCGATGGCTTTGGCTGTCCGGGTAACGGGCTTGGTACCGTCATTGTGTCGCCGTCCAATTTGGACTTGACAGGTGTTGCCTCCAATGTGCCCTGTGCAGGTTCTCCTACAGGATCCATCAACACCACGGTTGCAGGCGGGCAAGGCCCATATAATTATGTATGGCAAGGCCCGGCGCCTATTGGGAATATTGCAGACCCCACAGGTCTGGCTCCGGGCAGTTACCTTGTAACCGTTACCGATGGTTTTGGATGCACCGACAACCTGGCCTTCGCCATTACTGCTCCACCGGCCCTTGCGCCGAGTATTGTAAGTGTACAAGGGGTAAACTGCTTTAATGCCAATGGCGGAAATATTGACCTCAATGTAACCGGTGGCACCCCAAACTATACCTATCTCTGGAGCAATGCCTCCACGGTTCAGGACCCGCAAAATCTTGCAGGGGGCACCTATACCGTAACCATTACGGATGGCAATGGCTGTACCAGAACGAGCTCAGCGGCTGTCCCCAGTGACTTTGCACCCCCAACAGCCGTGACCTCACCGCCAAACAGCATCACCTGTAGCCTGCCCAATGTAACACTCGATGCAACCGGTTCCAGCAGTGGCGCTAATTTTACCTACAACTGGGTAGCAAGCCCCGGCAACATCCTGAGTGGCAATAACACCCTCAATCCGGTGGTCAATCAAGCCGGTACCTACATCATTACGGTGCAGAATACGATCAACGGGTGCACTTCGACGGCCAGTTCTACGGTGGATGCCAATAATGCACCTCCTACCGCGGCAGCAGGACCAGATGCCACGCTTACCTGTGCAGCCACCAATGTAACCCTGGATGGCTCAGGGTCAAGTTCGGGCGGTAATTTTACCTATATGTGGACCGCTTCACCCGGTGGAATTATTCTTGGCGGACAAACTACCCCGAATCCAATCGTTTCAGCCACAGGTACTTACACACTGCTGGTAACGAACACCCAAAATGGCTGTACCGCTACCGATGTGGCAGTGGTTGACAATAATCTTACACCGCCCACTGCAGCAGTGGCAGCCCCGGGACTTATCACCTGCACGGTAAGTCAGGTGACGCTCAATGGCTCGGCCTCAACACCTTCGGGCATTACTTTTCTTTGGACCACCTCCGACGGCTTTATCGTTTCCGGACAAAATACGCCGATCGCAGTAGTGAGTGAAGCGGGGTTATATACCCTCATTGTCACGAACCCATCCAATGGTTGTACCAGCAGTCAGGCAGTGACGGTCAATCAGAACTTCTCCGCTCCTATTGCGGTAGCCACAGTGAGCAATACCATTACATGCATCAATGCGCAAGCCACCGTGAGTGCGGCAGGCTCCCAAATGGTGCCAACGGACACCTTTGTATGGTCCACCATGGATGGTAATTTTGTCTCTGGCACCAACACTTTGAGCCCGCTTGTAAATGCTCCGGGTACCTACTCCATCGTGATTACCAACCCGGGTAGTATGTGTACTTCCCAGGCATCTATTGTGGTTGTGGCCGATAATTTGCCCCCTGCCGCCAATGCCGGTTCACCGGCAACACTCACCTGCGCTACTATATCATTGACCATTGGCGATCCGCTTGCGCCCATTGCCCCCAATTTGAGCTACAGCTGGACGGCTTCCCCCGGGAATATTTCCGCCAATGGAAACACGCCCATGCCAACGGTCAATCAGCCTGGAACCTATAACCTGGTGGTTTTCAATAGTATAAATGGTTGTACAAACACAGCCGCCGTCATTATTCCCCAAAATATCACTCCCCCGGCAGCTGTGGTTGCCCCCGGCGGTCAGATCAATTGCACGACTCCAACCATTCAATTAAATGGCGCAGGTTCCAGTACAGGGCCAACCTTTTCTTACCAATGGACCGCCGCTTCGGGAAGCGGAATCGGGGCGGGTGACAATACCCTGACGCCAACCATCATTGCCCCGGGCACTTATACCCTGGTGGTGACGAATGCAGCAAACGGCTGCACCAACTCGGCTTCGACGACTGTGAGCATAAATGCCAATGTTCCAACGGCACTTGCTGTTCCACAAGGAATGCTAACCTGCTCAGCGCTAACCATCCCGGTGAGTTCAACGGGATCAAGCTCCGGGCCAACCATAACTTACCAGTGGGGAACGGTTGACGGCGACATCGTTAGTGGAAACGGAACGCCACAAATAATAGTAGGCTCCCCCGGGCAATACACGCTCATCATAACCAACACAACCAATAACTGCACGGCTACCACCACCGTCGATGTCCTGGAAGACATTATCCCGCCTGTGGCAGAGGCGGGTCCAGACAATCTATTGAATTGCACGGTGCCTGCTATGACCCTGACCGGCGACAGCAGTAGTGTGGGGCCACAATTCGGCTATTCATGGACCGCCATTGTCGGCGGCAATTTTGTTTCCCAGACCAATATAATCAATCCGCAGGTGAACGAAGCGGGTATTTACCAGCTTTTGGTTACAAACATCACCAATGGCTGCACGGCTGTGGACACGGTGGAAATTGTGGCCGACGATAATGATCCGGTAGTGGCACTTTCACAACCTGCAGAATTGAACTGCCTCGTCACCCAGACCATCATCAATTCAACGGGCTCCTCTACCGGTCCAAACTTTAATTATCAATGGACTGGGCCTGGCTTGCAATCCAGCACGACTGCTGTAAATGCTACCATCAATCTGCCTGGAAATTACACCCTCGTGATCACGAATACAGACAATGGCTGTACGACGGAACAAACGGTGCCGGTATCGCAGGATATTCAGGCTCCAGTAGCGGATGCAGGCCCGGATGCCTTGCTCAATTGTTACAATCCGCAAATGCAAATTGGTGGCACCAACAATTCATCGGGTCCAAACTTTACCTATAAATGGAACGATCCGGGAGGGATTATTGCTGGAGGGACTACCCTTACCCCAACGGTTGCTGGCGGCGGTATTTATGAGATCATTGTGACCAACACGGACAACGGTTGCACCTCAATCGACCCGATGGTTGTTACAACTGATTTTGTGGCGCCACAAGCCAATGGCGGTCCAAGTTTCCAATTGACCTGTACTCAAACCACCTATACCCTGCAGGCAGTGGCGCCTATAGGACCTAATTTCACCTATGAGTGGAGCACTATTGGCGGCAGCTTTGTATCTGCTACCAACATTTTGAATGCGACGGTGAATGGCGCTGGCGAATACTTCCTATTGGTCACGAATACGATCAATGGTTGTACTTCTTCGCCAACGGTGCAAATAACACAGGCCGCAGATGTCCCGACTGCTGTATCAAACAGTGCACCAAACCTTACGTGTGCCGTTACCCAACTGACCCTTAATGGCACAGGCACCAATTTTGGCGTTGGCTATAATGTCCTCTGGACCGCTGCCAATGGCGGCAACATTGTAAGCGGCTCCAATACGCTCAATCCTGTCATCGATGCCCCCGGCGTGTACACCATTACGGTGCAAAATCTGGTGAATTTCTGTACGGCCAACAGCAGCGTTACCGTATTGGAAGACCTTGCACCACCAGCCGTCGACGCGGGCCCTCAACAGTTTTTGACCTGCGCCGTTTTGGCGCTCAATCTGCAAGGTACCAACGCTTCACCGGGGCAATTCACCTACAGCTGGTATACGCCCGATGGGAACATCGTAAGCGGAGCCAACACATTGACCCCCACCATTGACGCGGTTGGCTACTACGAGTTGGAAGCTACCAGCCTGCAAAATGGCTGTTCCAGTGTCGTGAGTGTGGAGGTCATTGCCAAACAGGCCAATCCAGTTTCGTTCATCGAACCACCGGGTATCCTGACCTGCGTAATAGAACAGATCACGCTTAATGCAGGCAGCAGCAGCACTGGCGACATGGAATACGTCTGGACCACTGCCGGGGGGAATATCCTGAATCAGAGCAATCCACTGGCCATATTGGTCAATGAACCAGCAGATTATACCCTTTGGATTACGGACAACATAAACGGCTGTACCAGTTCTGCAACCGTGACGGTGCCGCAGGATATTGAGGACCCAACGGCTGCTGCCGGGGCAAATGATGTGCTCACTTGCGCCATCACCTCCCTGGTGCTGGATGGTACCGGGTCAAGTGCCAATGGCAATTTCTTCTATCAATGGACGACCCCCAATGGCAATATCCTCCTTGGCGCAAATACCCTTTCACCAACCATTACTGCCGGAGGTTCTTATGACCTCGTCGTGGTGAACAACGACAATGGCTGTACGGATACAGATCAGGTTTTGGTAGATACAGATACGGATCCTCCGGTGGTCGCCATAACAACACCCGGAGTATTGGGTTGTACACAGCTGAGCGTTGTCCTCAACGGCAGTGGCTCAGCCCCGGGCCCGAATATCATGTACGAATGGACGACGATCAATGGCAATATTTTGAACGGCGCCAACACAAACTCCGCAACGGTCAACAGTGCAGGACAGTACACCCTGAATGTGTTGAACACCAGCAATGGTTGTTCCGCTTCACAAACGGTACAGGTAAGCGACAATACCGTGCTGCCCCAGGCAGAGGCGGGTCCGCCATTCACGCTTACTTGCGCCATTGAACAAACTGCGCTGCAAGGCTCAGGCTCCAACGGCGCGATTTACGCCTATACCTGGACGACGCAGGGCGGTAATATTGTTTCCGGGGCCAACTCCCCCAATCCTGTGGTGAATCAGCCTGGAACGTATGCACTCCTCGTGACCAACACGAGCACGGGCTGCACACAGACGGACAATGTTCAGATCTTTGTAGAAACAAACGTGCCCACAGGTTTCGATTACGCTATGCTGGAACCCACATGCAAAGACAATGATGGTCTCATCACCTTTGGCCCGGTTCAAGGCGGCTTTGGCCCCTACACCTACTCCATCAATGGTGGCCAAAACTATTCGACTACTTTAGAATTTGCCAGCATCATACCGGGTACTTACAACTTGTTGATACAGGACGCAAATGGCTGCGAATTCCAGCAACCCCTCACCGTGCCGCAGGCGCCCGACCCTATCATCACGACAAATCCTCAGTTTAATATCGAACTGGGCGACGAGCAGGAACTGACCGCCGTGTTGGCGCCGGGCTACCCCGTGAATCTGGTGGAAAGCATTGTCTGGACGCCGCTGGATGGCCTGACCTTTGAAGGTACGAGCATTCCACAGCTGCTGAATCCAACGGCCAAACCACTCAAAACGACCGAGTACACGGTTACCATCGTTAGCACCGATGGTTGTCAATCCACTGACCGGGTACTTATTCTTGTAGACAGCCGACCACACATTTACATCCCCAATGCGTTCTCTCCCTGGAACGATGATGGCGACAACGATATCTTCCTCATCTTCGCCGACGGCGACCAGATTGAAAGGGTGGACAAATTCCAGATCTTTGATCGTTGGGGCGATATGGTGTTTACAGATCAGAATTTCCAGCCCAACGATCCATCCCACGGCTGGAATGGAAGGCATAAAGACAAACTAATGACCCCTGCAGTGTTCGTCTATTATGCAGAGATCCGGTTGATCGACGGGCGTGTGCTGCTTTTCAAGGGTGACGTTACACTGGTAAGATAAGTCGCTGAATATTAAGCAGGAATAAAGGCCGCAGCTCTGATTGATCGGGGTTGCGGCCTTTTTATATCCCAATGGTTCGTAAAGAAATCGGCGATACGCCGATTTAAAAACATATTAATAAAAAAGGGCAAAAGTGTAGGTTTGTGGTACGAAACATAAACCAACTTTTGCCCATGAGCGTCGAAACGATCACAAGCGCAATAATGCGAG
>JAUSMG010000256.1 GCA_030645295.1 Saprospiraceae bacterium
ATTGGACATTGGACATTGGATGTTGGACATTGGACATTAGAGTATCTGCCAGGTTCTGTTGCCCGACAATATACTGTTCAAAGGTGTCCGACCGCGCTTGCCTTCCTGCTCGTGTATTTGCTGCACCATATCCTCTTCATAAACCGGATGCTGACGGGCATAAAGCACCCCGAAAGGCCTGGGGAAATGTTGGCTGCCAAATTCATCACCCAAAAAGCGTGCAAGCAAATTTGCTTTTGTCTTGTCTTGTTCGTCGTGGATCCACAGGTCGTCGGGGGTGGTGCCGTTTTCGTTTAAGTTGACTACGACAGGATGTAGCCCGTCCAATTTTATTCCCTTGTCTGCATTGTTTCCAAAGATCAAAGGCTTCCTGTGCTCCACATACAGGGCTTCTTCCTTTTTAGTTTCCTTGTCCGAATAAGGGAAAAAAGTACCGTCGTTGAATATCGGGCAATTTTGATAAACTTCCAAAAAAGCAGTGCCTTTGAACTCATGTGCCCGTTTCAGCATGATCTGCATGTGTTTGGGATCACGGTCGAGGGAACGTGCTACGAAAGCGGCGTTGGCCCCAAGCGCCAGTTCGGAGGGATTGAACGGCTCCTCAATGGAGCCAAAAGGAGAAGTTTTTGTCACCTTGCCCCTTTCAGAAGTGGGAGAGTATTGCCCTTTGGTGAGGCTGTAAATCTGATTGTTGAACATCAGATAGTTGAGATCGAAGTTTTTGCGGAGGGCGTGGATAAAATGATTGCCGCCAATAGACAGCGAATCGCCGTCGCCAGATATGACCCAGACGCTGAGTTCCGGGTTGGCAGTCTTTACCCCGGAAGCTATTGCCACCGCCCGACCATGGATACTGTGCATCCCGTAAGTGTCCATGTAATAGGTAAACCGCGAGGAACATCCGATTCCGGAGATAAAAACAAATTTTTCTTTCGGTATGCCCAACTCCGGGAAAAGGGTCTGCACCTGTTTCAAAATAGAATAGTCTCCACAACCGGGACACCATTTCACATCCTGGCTGGAGGCAAAATCTTTGGGACTGAGTATGATCTCCTGTTCTGCAATAGCAAGTTCCATGGCAGTTATTGGTTTAACAATTCAAGAATTTTGGTCTTAATCTCGAGGGTTGTGAACGGCTGTCCCTGTATTTTGGAGAACCCAATAGCAGGTATCAGGTATTTAGCGCGAATCAGTTGCAGCAATTGCCCATTGTTCATTTCCGGTATCAAAACTTGGTCGTAACCCGCCAACTGTGTGCCCAGATTTTTTGGGAAAGGATTGATGTGGCGCAATTGGATATGTGCCACGTTGTGGCCTTCTTCGATCAGGGCTTGAACAGCCGTTTTTATCGCGCCAAAGGTGGAACCCCAGCCTAAGACAAGCAGCCGGGCATTTTCTTTCCCGCTATCAGGGCTTGCAAGGGGGATGTAATCGGCTATTTTTTCAATCTTCTCAGCGCGAAGGTGTACCATGATTTCGTGGTTGAGGGCCTCGTAGGACACATTTCCGGTTTCCTGCTGTTTTTCCAGCCCGCCGATGCGGTGTTCCAGCCCTTTGGTGCCTGGTTTGATCCAGGGGCGTGCGCCCTTTTCGTTGCGTTTGTAGGGGAGCAAAGTCCCTTCTGGCCCGTTTGGTTTGTCCAGAAACTCGACGTGGATAGAGCGCAGTTGGTCTTCCGTAGGAAAACGCCAGGGTTCAGCGCCATTGGCGATGTAGCCATCGGTGAGCAGAACCACAGGAGTCATGTGCTCTACGGCGATCCGGCAAGCCTCATAAGCCATGTTGAAACAGTCGGAAGGCGATACAGCGGCAACGATTGGTAAAGGTGCTTCACCGTGTCGGCCGTACATGGCCATCAGCAGGTCGGCCTGTTCGGTTTTGGTTGGCAGACCAGTAGAAGGGCCTCCGCGCTGCACATTGACGATGACGAGCGGGATTTCGAGCATGACGGCGAGGCCGGCAGCTTCTGTTTTCAACGACATGCCCGGTCCGGAAGTAGTCGTAGTGGCCAGACAGCCGGCATAAGCGGCACCGATGGCCGCGCATATCCCTGCGATCTCATCTTCGGCCTGAAAGGTTTTTACACCATTCGACTTGTAGCGGGAAAGGTCTTGCAAAATATCGGTGGCCGGGGTGATCGGATAAGAGCCCAGAAATAGTGGCAACCCCGATTTTTCGGAGGCGGCCAGCAGCCCAAGCGCTGTAGCGTGGTTGCCGGTAATGCTCCTGTAGGTGCCTGGGGGCAATTTAGCCGCGCTGACCTTATACCGTATGTTAAAAATCTCCGTATTCTCTCCGTAATCCCAGCCAGTCTTCAAGACCAGGATGTTGGCGTCTGCGATTTCAGGCTTCTTTGCAAATTTCTCCCGTATCAAGTTGACGCTCGAGTCCATCGTCTTGTCGAACAACCAAAAAAGCAGCCCCAACACAAACATATTTTTCGAGCGCTCTACCTCTTTGGTAGTCAAGCCGGAGTCCACCAAAGCCTCTTTGGTCAGTTTTGAGACGTTGATCTTATGGACGGTATAATTGTCGAGACTGCTATCTTCTAAAGGATTGACTCCTGGAGGGTACTGGGCCAGCACCAAACTTGCCCGGTCAAAGCCAGCCGTGTTGGCAATAATGACTCCTCCTTTTTTCAATTTGGGCAATTCGACTTTCAAAGCAGCAGCGTTCATGGCCACCAGTACATCATAGGCATCGCCGGGGGTGAAAATTTCTTTGCTGCCGAAGTTCACTTGAAAGCCGGAAACCCCTGCGATGGTTCCGCCGGGCGCACGAATCTCAGAAGGGTAATCAGGGAAAGTGCTCAGGTCATTTCCCAGCATGGCCGCCGTATCTGAAAATTGTATACCGGTTAGCTGCATCCCGTCGCCGGAATCGCCGGAAAAGCGTACGACCACGTTTTCCATTTCACGCACGGTCATGGTGGATTCCGATTTTAAGTCCATAATTCGGGTCGTTCCCTGTTGTTAATCGTGTAAAGCATTGCTTTTCTCTTCTAATTCCGACCTGGACTCCACGTGATCTGGATCGGGCACACAGCAGTCTACCGGGCATACGGAGGCGCACTGCGGCTCGTCGTGAAAGCCAACGCATTCGGTGCATTTGTCGGTCACGATGTAGAAAAAGTCGTAGGATACTGGCTCGTGCGCGTCATCGGCGTCGGATTGAATGCCACTTTTTGAAGTGAACATACCGGAAAGGTCCGTTTTGTCTGAGAACCTCCATTCGACGCCGTGTTTGTAAATGGCGCCATTGGGGCACTCTGGCTCGCAGGCTGCGCAATTAATGCAATCATCCGTGATAAGTATTGCCATATTGTATGGTTTAGTAATAACCGACAAGGTAATATTTCCTGTTTGAAAAATGATATAATTCAAATAAGAAAATAAGACCGAATAGTTCGATTGCAAAGTCCTAATCGCTCAAGCCATATCTCATTTTCAATGGCTCGTTAATTATTTCGCGCACTTGCGCTTGAAGTAAGTCTATGTCATTCTTTGTCAGGCCCGCTGTGCTGATTGGTTTATGAATGATGACCTCAGACAAACCTGGTGAGGCTTTACCCGTAAATAAACCAGCTCTCTGCAACCGTTCCCAATTCGTAAGAAATGTCACTGGTAAAACGGGTATCTGTTTTTGTATAGCCATTGCAAATGCTCCTGATTTAAAGGAGGTAAGGTTAGGCACTTGTTTTGAAATGGTTCCTTCCGGAAACATGATTAAGGGCTTCCCATTTTTTATTTCTTCAGAAATCCTTTTAAACACTCTAATAGCATCGCTTTTGTTCTCTCTATCTACTAAAATATTCATTCCTGAAGTGTAGAAAATATGAAACAATGGCCATTTTTCAATCTCTTTTTTTCCTGTAAAAACAAAATAGTTTTTAAAGATGCTGTACAAACCAGTTATATCAAGAAAAGAACTATGATTGGGGCAAATGATATAGGAGCCCTCTGCTGGAATATTGTTGCCTCCATCTACTTTAATACGGATCATGCCAAGAATATTAAGTAGCTTAGCCCAAAATCTCATAACAACGAATGCTTTCGGATAACGGCTTGGAGTCGCTAAATAATACTTGAAAACAGGATACAACAGGATAAGAGAAACCGCAAAACATAACAGATAATATATTTTGTAAACAACTCTAAAAGGAAGCAGAAGATGATTCATGACGCTAACTTATTTGATAAAAAATCTGCTTGTTCCAATTCCTCAAAACTTTTGTTCAGGTAGACACCGATCATTTCTTTTCGATACAAGCGGGAATAAACATCATTGTCTACAATACGCGCTTTTTTGATCGCCTTTTTGATCAGTTCGTTTTTGTCGTCGGCAATGGTTCCGATTACTACCACAGGCTTTGGATCTACGCCGCCCAGCACAATTTTGACCTGGCCAATCTGGTCTATGGTCACAACACTGGTCAGCGAACTGAATTCAAGGGTTTCGCGATGGCGCAGCTTTTTAAATACCGACCGGAAACCTCGGCCAATGGGCAATTCAATGGATCTGATCAGCGCGGTTTTGTCGAGTTTCCGGGGATCCAGGCCATCGCCGGTATATATTTCCTCCAATGGAACGGTGTATTCGGCCTCTTTATCCAGCACCGTAATCGTGGCATCCATACCGACCAGGGCGATGGCTGTATCAGAGGCAAATTTGGAAAAACAGTTGAGCGTTCCCCCTGTGGCGAGGCAGGTAGCCCCATTGCATTTCAGGCAAAACCCAGCCGCTTGCCGCCACCATTCGCTCTGATTGAAAAAAGCACATCGGTTTTCGCACAAGAGGTTGCCACCCAGCGTGGCCGTTTTCCGAATAACCGGTGAGGCGACGGCTTGCACCGCTTCTAGCAGCAAGGGAAACTCCGCCGAGATTTCAGGGATTTTCTTCAAATCGTCGAGACATACCAACGCCCCGATGCTCAGATGGTCGTTTTTTTGCTGCGTCTGTTTCATTGCTTCAATTCCAGTCAGGTCAATCAAACAAGTGCTGGTATCTGTCTCCTGGAATTTGTTGACCATAACATCCGTGCCCCCTGCCAAATAACGAAGATCGGTTTCGTATTCAGCGGCTAGTCGCACGGCTTCCCCAATGGAACGGGGCCGGAAATATGTTTTTTCTAGTGTCATGTCAAGCCAGGCTTAATTCTTGAGTAGCTTCCAGGACTTTTATCGCCTTCATTTGACGCAACACCTCCTCCGCGTTAATGGGAAGTTTGGTAATGCGCACGCCCACTGCGTTGTAAATAGCATTCGTTACCGCAGGAATAACGGGATGCAAAGCACCTTCCCCACACTCTTTTGCACCAAATGGCCCTTCCGGGTCTATGGTCTCGATGATGTTGGTGTGAATGTCGGGAGTATCCAGCGTGGTAGGTATCTTGTAGTCGAGGAAATTGTTGTTGATGAGCAGTCCGTTGAAATACCGCATTTGTTCGCTCAATACCTGTCCGATGCCCATGTGCCAGGAGCCTTCCAACTGACCTTCCACCGCCATTGGGTTGATGGCCTTGCCGCAATCGTGTGCGCCCCAGACTTGAAGCACTTTTACCTGACCAGTGTCGGGGTTCACCTCCACTTCAGCCACGCAGGCACCAAAACTATAGGAGGGACTCAGACCCGCACCGGCGCCTTTAAAGTCGCCGCCGAGTTTGGGGGAAATGTATTTGCCGCTCACGCTCACGGCCCCCCGCCCTGCGGTAAGTCTATCCACGGCCTCAAGCCACGACAGGTCTGCCGATTTGTCATTTGAAAAGACTCGGTTGTTTGCAAGATTCAATTCCGATTCGGGCGTTTCGAAGTGTGCCGATACCACCCTGAGAATTTCTTTTTTCAGATTTTCAGCAGCGTCTTTTGCGGCGTTGCCTGCCATGAAGGTCACGCGACTGGAGTAACTTCCCAGGTCCACGGGGGTTAGCAGGGTATCGGCAGCAAGCACAAAAATCTTTTCGGGGTCAATTCCCAACACTTCGGCGACGATGATGGCCAGCATGGTGTCGCTGCCCTGCCCGATGTCGCTTGCTCCGGAGGTAATGAGCACCCGCCCATCGAAGTCCAGTTTCAAGTGTACGACCGACTGGGGCAATTCGTTCCAAATGATCGGCAAAGCGCTGCCGCTGATAAAAAACCCGCAACCGACCCCGAGACCGCGGCCTGCGGGCAGTTTGCCGATCCGTTTTTTCCATTCCGATTGTTCCATAACCTTCTGCAAGGATTCGCGGCTGCCGTTCGAGGTGATGCGGTATTGCCCGACGGTCAGGGTATTGGAATCGAGAAAGTTTTTCATCCGCAGTTCACAGGGATCCATGTTGATCTGGTACGCGAGTTCGTCAATCAGGGATTCTACCGCGAACCTGGAATTGACCGCGCCGTGGCCGCGCATGGCGCCGCACTGGGGTTTGTTGGTGTACACCCGGTAGGTACGGAAGCCAAAATTGTCCAATTTGTAGGGTGCTTGCAGCAACACCCCGTTGTAATAAGAAGTAACCACGCCGAAGCTGCCGTAAGCGCCGCCGTCAATGACAATGTCGGCGTCCAGCACTTGTATGATACCATCCTTCGAGATACCCATTTCCACGGTCATGACCGAAGGATGCCGCCCGTGGTTGGTCAGGAAAACCTCCTCGCGCGAAAGGCGCACCCGCACGGCTCGGCCTGTTTTTCGCGCAAGGTGGGCAATAATCACTTCATGTGGAAAGGGATCGCTCTTGCCACCGAAACCGCCGCCCACCGTTGGCTTGATGACACGCACCCGGCTCAATGGCACCTCCATCGTTTTTGCCAAAGCGCGGTGGAGGTAGTGCGGCACCTGAGTGGCGGTATAGATGGTCAGGCCGTTTTCATCCCAGAAGGCGGTAGCGGCATGCGGCTCGGTGAACCCGTGGTTGACACCCTCAAATTTGAAGGTCATTTTTGCGGTAACATCTGCCTCTCGCAAGCCCTGCTGTTGGTCGCCGAATCGGAGTTCGGCCTTTTTATGGACGTTGTTGTTGAATTTCCCGTAATCGTGGATTTTTTCGGAGTCGCCAATGTCACGGAGCGAATCGTCTATTTCCAAAAACGGCCGGATGGGGCGGTACTCCACCTTTATCAGACGGCATGCTGCTGCTGCAATCGCCTCTGTATCAGCGGCTACGGCGGCTACGATTTCGCCAACGTAGCGCGTTTTTTCGATGGCCATCGCCGTTTCATCCTGGGAAATGGGCAGCACCCCGAATTTGACGGGCAATTCCGCGCCGGTTGCGATGTAGCGAACCCCTTCCAATTTCAAGGCTTCGGAAACATCAATGCGGTCAATTTTAGCGTGGGGATAGATGCTGCGCAGGAATTTGCAGTGCAGGGCGTTTTTGACGTGGATGTCGTCGGCGTATTCTGCTGCGCCGCTTGCTTTTCTCCCGGCTTCGATATAAGGCCTTGAAACGCCTACAGAGGTATGGAGATGAGACTTATTAGGTTTTGAAAACCTTATAGGTCTGTGCGCCTCGGCAGCGTATTCCGCCACGGCTTCAATGATTTTTTTATAACCCGTACAGCGGCACAGGTTTCCGGACAAAGCCTCTTTGATCTCAGTGGTGCTGGGATTGGGATGATGGTTCACGAAATCAAGGGCGGTCATCACCATGCCGGGTGTGCAAAAACCGCATTGAATGGCACCTTTGTCCACGAATTTTTGCTGTAGGGCATGGAGCGCTCCGTTTTGGGCCAGCGCTTCGATGGTCGTGATTTCAGCGTTGTCGAAGCGAAGCGCGGGGGCGATGCAGCTCAAGACAGGCTTGCCATCCGCCAGCACGGTGCATGCGCCACAGGTGCCTTGTTCGCAACCTATTTTCGTGCCGGTCAGCCCGATTTTGTCGCGTATCACGGCGGAGAGCATTTCGTGGGGCTCCACGAGAAGTTCGTACTGTTTGCCGTTGATCTTAAACTTGATCCGTTCCATGTCACGTTTGTTAATTTTCAAATCTTGAAGCCTACTACCCCTAATTCACCAGCCCGCCCCAATACTCTTCCCGCCATCCACATAAATCGTTTGCCCAGTGATGAATCGTGTTTCTGGAGAGGCCAAAAAAGCGACCACATTGGCCACATCTTCGGGTTTTCCCATGGTTCTGGTGGGTTGGGCTTCTATCAGTTTTTGGAGCACTGCTGGTTCCAGGTTTTGGGTCAACGGGGTGTCAATCAGACCTGGGGCGACAGCGTTTACGCAAACGTTGTATTTACCGAGTTCAAGTGCCAGGGCGCGGGTCATGCCGACTACACCGGCTTTGGAAGCGGAGTAATTGGTTTGCCCGCGGTTGCCCAGCCAGGCACGCGATGCGATATTGACGATACGCCCGCTGTTTTGGCGTTTCATGAGCACGGCTGCCTCTTTGCAAAGTAGCCAGGGACCTTTCAGGTTTATATTGATGACCACATCAAAATCCTCAGCGGGCATATTCCAGATCATGTTGTCGCGGATGATTCCGGCATTGTTGACCAGTACCTCCAGTCGCTCCATTTTTGAAAACAAGGCGCTTATCTCCGATTCGTTGCAAACATCCACGGCTTCAAACGACAGATTTTCCCCGCCAAACGCTGCCACCAGTTCTTCCCCGCCCGCCGCATTGATGTCAAGCGCCACGACGAAATAGTCTTCGCGAATCAAGCGCTCAACGATCGCTCTTCCGATGCCTTTTGCGGCGCCTGTGACCAATGCTATTCTCCTGTTGTTCATGTCGTTACGATTCGTTTTACCTCGATTAACTTGGCCAATATGCTGATGGCGATTTCTTGCGGCGTTTCTGCTTTGATGTCAATTCCTATGGGCATATCTACCCGGTCTAAAGCTTCAGCGGTGGCAATCCCGGCATCCCTGAATCGTTTTTTGGTGACCAGTATTTTTCGCCGGCTGCCAATCATGCCGAGGTAGGCGTGCGGTTTTCCGAGGCAATACTCTAGTATTTTTCGGTCGGTGTCGTGGTTGTAGGTCAGGATTACTACGCTGGTGTGCCCGTCGAAGGGCAAGGCATTTAGGGCTTGCTCAAAGTCGGCGCAGAGGGTTTTGACGCCGGGTGCATTGATCTGCCCGATGTATTCCTCCCGGTCGTCTACGACGGTTATGTCGAAATCCAGGTCTGCGGCATAGTTTGAGAGGGCCTGCCCTGTGTGGCCGGCACCGAAGATGTATAGTTTGTTTTTCTGCATGATCGGTTCTATGTAAATATCCACCGTTCCGCCGCAGCACATTTCGTGTTGTTGGAGCAATTCATGGCGAAAGACTTGCGGTTGGTTGTTTTCAATTACTGTCAGGGCATTTTCGATTGCTTTTTTCTCCAAATTACCACCTCCGATGCTGCCGAACAGTCTCCCGCTTTTGCTCACGATCATTTTTGCTCCGGTTTTTCGAGGCGTTGAGCCTTTGGTAGCCACCACGATGCATAGCGCGAGCGGTTCGTTGGTGGCTGCTTGTATCTGTTCGATGTCGGAATAGCCGGTCAGGTTAATTTGCTTTTGAGAAAGGACAAACTCCGACCAATCCCTCTTGGTATTCAAATTGTGCAGCACGTTGGTGGCGCCGGCATCTACGGTTGTTTTTTCAAAACGCTTCAGTTCGTCCCTCAAAACCCAGTCTGCTGAGCGGAGGGATTTCAAGTGCTGAAGAACGGTAGAGCCGACCAGCACCGGATGTCCATTTTGGCCTTTATACGCGGGCACGACGTAACGATCGGTTTTCAGCGCCTGCACCATATTGCTGACCAATCTTGCATCAAGTGCAGGATTGTCAACATTATGGATGAAACAGCCAGTTTCGGCACTCAGGTTTTCCAAGCCGATTTGGAGGGAATAAGCCCGGTCGCGTTCAGGAAAATCGTTTTTGACCAACAAGGCTTTTTCGGAGAGTTTATCCAATGTGGATCGCCATGCTTCGGTGTAAAGCCCTGCATTCAGTACCAAAACGGACTTAACAACCCCTGCCGCTCGGTATACCGACAGCAGTTTTTCAGACAAAGTTTGCCCATCCAAACGCAAAAACGCTTTTGGAAAACCCATCCGCGAGGAATTTCCGCCGCTCAGGATCAGGGCGCCGATGTCGTGGTTGGCTGTCATATAAAACGCTTAAGCATTGGCCCAAACAGGTTTTCGTTTTTCCAAAAACGCGGCAATGCCTTCATTCGCATCCGCGGTGTTCATCAGTTGGTTTACATACAGCGACTCCAACTGGGGAAGGAAATTGCCGAGCACATGGTTGAATTTTATGCGCGCTGCCCGCACTGCAAAACGCAAGGAACCGGCACTCTTGGGCAGGATATATTGCTCAATCCAAGCCTCGGCGCCCGCCTCCAGCGCAGCCTTATCTTCAAACACTTGATTCAGAAGACCGAACGTTTTCCCTTCTTCGGCATCAATAATTCTTCCGCTGAGCAGCAAGTCTTCGGCCCGCGATAGGCCAATTTTCTCCGGTAAGAGAATCGAGGCAGGTGGCGGGAATACGCCCAGCGTAATTTCGGGTTGTCCAAGTTTGGCCGTTTTGTCGGCAAACATCTGATTACACATGAGCGCGAGTTCCAGTCCGCCGCCTAAGCATTGGCCACTAATTTTGGCTAAGGTGGGGATGGCCAATTCACGCAGACTCAAAAACAGGCGATGAAACCCGCGCAGCATGGTGGCGGCGAATTCTTTTTGATGTTCTTCTACGCTTGCGCCAAAGGAAAAATGCTTTCCGGCACCCTCAAAAGTGATGAGTTTCAAGTCGCTGTTTTGGCCAAATTGGTCAAAAACTGCCTGTATTTCCTCCATCATGAGGTAGTCCAGGACATTCCCTTTTCCATCCTTCAGGACAATCTTTGCGACGGAGCCGCCGTGTGTGTAGTCAATGCTTATCTTTTCCATGATCGGTCAAACCGTTTCGGTTTTGTATTGTGGTGATATAGTTCTGAGTAGTTCTTCGTTCCATTCGGCGCCCTCCGCGAGCATTTGGCGGAGTTTGACAAAGTCTATTTCCCGGTTGTTTTTTGGCCCTTCGTTAAAAGCTTTGAAGCCGGCTTTGGCTTCGGTCATCATATTGAGCGCCAGCCACTCACGGCTGCTTTCTTTGTTTTTGTCCCAATGCTCCAGTTTTTTCTTGCGCATTTCGGACAATGTTTTGGCCGTACAGTTCGGGAAAGTGTGGATCAACTTTGCGACCAGTTTGTTTACGGCCTCGTCCAACATAGTCAGATCAATGGTCGCTTTGGCCATCAGTTCTTTTCCTTTTTGCAGTTCTTCTCCGTTTTTCATGGCACCAAAAACTACTCTGCCATACTCATCGGCGAAGCGGTCAAGAACCACCAATGGGTTAGGGATAAAGCGGTCTTCTATTTTGAGCACGGGTGCGATGTCGGTGATCAGACCCAGATGACAAGCCTGGTGCGCCGTCCAGGGCTCGCAAAGGGTGAGCGAAGCCATGGCGCGTTCGATGCCCACGAACAAGTGCAGAAAATCAGTGGCGCCACCGATGGCCGCACTGCCGTGTTTAGGACCAGCCTGTCCAAAACGGGCGAGGTCAGAAGCGATGGTAAAATCGGCGGCCATACCGATTTCCTGCCCACCACCGATGCGCATGCCGTTGACGCGGCAAACGACAGGTTTTTCACATTTCAAGATGGCACTCACCATGTCGTTGAACAGGCGCATATACTGTGAGTACTCCTGCGGGTTTCCGGCATAATACTCGGCGTACTCTTTGGTGTTGCCGCCCGTGCAGAATGCCTTGTCGCCCACGGCAGTAAATATCACCGCCACCACACTTCGGTCATTCGACGCTTCGCCGAAAGCCAATATAATTTCCTTGACGGCTCGGGTTGTGTAGGAGTTGAATTGCTGGGCGTTGTTCAGGACGATCCAGGCATTGTAAAGCCCCGCAACGGGCATGCCATCGTGGTCCAAACACGGGCGTTTATCAAAAATAATATCCGTATATGCGTGTTCTGTCAGGTTGTGGTCCTTAAGTATGGTCATGGCGACAACTTTTACTTATTTGAAATCCGGCATCAACACCGGACGTTTGTCGTATTTGTGTTCGAGCGAATTGCGGAACACCTCATTGATTTCGGACATAGGGAAAGTCTGCACGAAATCGCGGATTTCCAACCGACCAGAGGCGATCAAATCTATCACTTCAGGATACAACTCAGGTTTGCAACCCCAGGTGCCAATCAGTTTGGCGTCGAAGGCCATTAGGTTGCTCAGGCGAATTTCCAGTTTATCGAGCGTAAACCCGACGATACTAAGGGTGGAGCTGAACGTTAATAGACTGAAAGCCAGGGCTTGACCCGCCGTTGTGCCGGAAATTTCAAAGATTTTCCAGCCGTATTTCGGAGCGCCGAGTTCTTTGGCGATTTCTTTTACCTTGTTTTTTACGTCTTTGTAATCCAGGCCTTTAGAGTTCAGCGTCGCATCTACCCCGTGTTTTCTTGCAACCACCAGTTTATCGTCGTTGATGTCGATGGCCAGTACCCGGGCGCCCATGATTTTGGCAATGAGGGCGCCGTACATACCGACCCCTCCGATGCCGATGACAATGGCCAGATCGCCCGGTTCCAGTTCGGACTTCATTATAACTTGGTAGGGTGTGGAAATGGCATCAGCGATGACGGAGAGTTGTGCCAGGGGATATTTTTGTAAAATACCGTCCGGCACAGGGCACAGAAAACGGTGTGGTACTACGATATGGGAAGCAAAGCCGCCGTGAAAATCATTGCCTGGCATGCGCTGGTTTTGGCAGATATTGCTCCGGCCTTTGTTGCACAGTTCGCAATCGCCGCAGGGCAAAACGGCCGGGACGATCACGTTTTTCCCCAGCAGATGTACGGGACCTTCCACCACGGTGCCGCTGATTTCGTGTCCCAGGGTGAGGGGCATTTCTTTCTTGGTCTTCACGCCGTCGTGCCAGAAGCTCAGGTCTGTATGACAAACCCCGCAGCCCGCAATTTTTACCAGGGCTTCGTTTTCCTGGACCGTCGGCATCTCGGATTCCACCAATTTAAAATCCTCCCGGAGTGCCGTCATTTGCCATTGTATTATCTTTTCCATTGCGTTTTTTTTGTCACTTAATTCACATTTTCAAACAAAATCGCCGTTCCCTGCCCCCCGCCAATACAAGCTGAAGCGATGCCGTACCGCACATGGCGGGCGTTCATTTCGCGGGAAATAGTCAGGGAAAGCCGCACCCCGGTAGCCGCCAACGGGTGCCCCAAGGCGATGGCGCCGCCGTTGACATTGCAGAGGTCGCGGTTGAGACCCAGTTCGCGCTCGCAGCCAATAAATTGTGCTGCAAACGCCTCGTTTATTTCAATCAAGCCAATATCAGCCAGGCTCAGACCAGCGATTTCCAGCAACAGTCGAATGGCTGGCACAGGCCCCAAACCCATCACTGAGGGGTCGAGCGCACTGGTGGCGGCGACGGCCACGCGGGCCAGTGGTTTTAGTCCGCGGCTTTTTACAAAATCGCCGTGGGCCACTACCACCGAAGCAGCACCATCCACAATACCGCTGGAGTTGGCAGCCGTTTGTACGCCATCCTTTGTGAAGACAGGCGACAATTTTGTCATTATCTCTGGGTCGGCTGGGCGCACATTTTCATCCGTATTGAAATCGCAGATCTTTTTGGGCAGGAAAACCTTGCGCGGGTTCAAGCCATTTGCTTCAAAAACCGTCGAGTTCATTTTCAGCAGTTCTTCGTCGAAGTATCCCCTTTCTTTGGCGGCAAGGTACCGTTCGATGGATTGTTGAGCGAAGCGGTCAGCGTCTTCCCGGGTGATGCCGTACTGTTTGGCCACGTTTTCGGCGGTGCAGCCCATGGGCACGGCGGCGGTATCGTTTAAGGCTTCCCAGAGCATGTCTACAAACCCGGGTTTGCCGAGTTGGTATCCCATTCGATTTCCAAAGGCAGCGGTGGGTGAGAGCGTCATGTTTTCCGTGCCGCCGCAAAGCGCGGTTTGAGCTTTGCCCAAGGCAATTTGCTCCGCTCCAGCAATGATGGTCTCGAAGCCCGACCCACAAATGCGCTGTAGCAATACGGCAGGGATCGTTTCGGGGATGCCCGAGTACAAACCGATGTGACGGGGTAGGAAGTACGTATCAACAGAACTTTGGCCAATGTTGGCGTACATCACTTGGTCAATGTCGGCGCCTTCCACCCCGGATTTTTCCAGCGCGGCTTTGGTCGCAAAGATGCCGAGATCGGTCGGCGAGATGGCGCCCAGGGTGCCACACAGTTTTCCAAACGGTGTGCGGGCGCCGTTCACCAGATAGATATCGTCGTAGGTGATCCCAAATCCTTTTTTCTTGTCGTGGTATCCTTTCATGGGTGGTGGCTCTTGATTGGGTATTTGGTGATTTGGTGATTTGGTGATTTGGTGATTCCCGCCTTCGCGCTGCGCGCTACGGCGGGTAAAGGTTATTGGTGGATGAAATGGGCGGGCGTTTTCGGCCCGTTTGTTTTGAAGTTTTCCAGGCCGATTTTCATGTCCTCGGTTTGCATACAGTTTCCGAACAATTTTGACTCCAGCGCAAGCCCTTCCTGGAGGCTCATCCTGGATCCTTCATAAATGCTTTTTACAAGAATTTCATCAATTTTCTTGCTCAGGTGGCCAATTTCCAGTGCTTTGGGGCTTCCGTTCGATGACATCGGCTCATTGGGCAGGGGTTTTGGTTTTAGTTGGCCGTTGGCAATTTTCAGCACCAGTTCAGCGGCTTCGGTGAGCAGGTCGTGTTCCGCTTCTTGTTGGATAAATCCGAGTTCGAGGGCTTCTTTTGCAGCAACCGGGCGACCCGTGCGCAGAATCTCGGCAGCTTTTTCAACCCCAATGATGCGCGGCAAACGTTGTGTACCGCCAGCGCCTGGAATAAACCCGAGATTGACTTCAGGCTGGCAAAAAATCACTGGCAGGCCTTTTTTGGCTATGCGGGCCGTGCAGGCCATGGCCAGTTCGTTGCCTCCGCCGAATGCGAAGCCGTTCATGGCGCACACAATAGGCTTGGGATAATCGGCAACGTAGTTCAGTACCGCCTGAAAACTGCGGGAATTTTGCACGCCTTCTTCAGGTGTTTTGAGGGATGTGATCATGTTCAGATCTGCCCCGGAGACAAAGGCTTTGATGCCAAAACCAGTTATGACAACCGCCCGAATAGGGTCATTGGTCATTGGGTCATTGGTCATTGGGTCATTGACTTTAACTGCTTCGAGCGCGTCTCTGATTTGCCCGAGCACTTCCAGATTCAAGGCGTTCATGACCCTGGGGCGGCGAATGGTAATAAACAGGACTTGATTGTGCTGCTTGCATACAATGTCGCGCAATTTCCAGCCGCCTGCCGCTTTGGCCTGGTCTAAGGATTTTGGCATTGGAAAACCGGGGTGTTCGGCACAAAAGGTGCTTGCAAGATCATGGGCCTGCTTAATCCCCATTGCATTCATAAAAGTAAAGGGGGCTTTGAGCACCAATGCCATTTCACAAGCCAGGTTCAGATCGTCCACCTGCACAATTCCGGTATCGAGGATAAAACCCGACAAGGCAAAAAATGCGCCCTGAAAAGTTTTGACCAGTTTGGCTTCCTTTTCCGCACCCATCGTCACCGTTTCGCCGCGAGCGGCGGTTTCCCAGGGTTCTTTTTGATTGTTTTTTTCGTGCAAAAGGGCGGGCGTTTTAAACCAGGGCAACACGAGTCGCCCCAGCTCATCGAGGCCGTGCGCAGTGATGGGGTTTCCGCCCGTGAGGTTCAGCGCGGTAAAAGGCCCTACCCCCAGTCCGAGCGCTTTCACGGCAGCGGCATCTATTTCTTTTTCGTTGCCCCAGCCTTTTTCCAAACACTGGATTGCCGTCTGGCAAAGCCCTTCAAAAATGGGGTCCACAGCATATCCGTAAGCACTTTTTACCTGAATCGGGATTTTCCCGATGGATTCGTAGAACGCCAGCAGCATGTCGGTGAGGGCAGGGTCGGTTTCCGCGCCGGGCACGATTTCCACCACCGGGTTGATTTCGGCCGGGAAAAAATAGTGGGCAACCAGACAGCGCGATCGGTTCCGAATATTTTCGAAGATCACTTCAGGCTGCAGGTGCGAAGAATTGGACAGGAAAATGCAATGGTCGTCGGTCAGTGTTTCCACCTGCTGAAAAATGTTATCTTTTACCCAAGTGTTTTCGGTAGCAGCTTCCACCACTATATCAGCACCTTTAATGCTTTCGTAATTTATTGAAAACAGCAGCGCATTTTTTATCTTCTCGGCTTGGGCGACTTTAAAAGCACCTGTTTCGACGGCTTTTTTTATCTTTTTTTCAATTTTCGACTCGGCGAGTGCGAGTGCGGCGACCGATATGTCCACCACGACAATTTCCACCTCGTACGGCGAGAGTGATTTGGCGAAATGCAGGGCAATGTCCGGACCTATCTGGCCGGCTCCGATCACCGCGATCTTCGAAATATTTAGTGTTTTGAATGGATAAGCCATGACGGATTCAATGATTGTGGTGTGTGTTTGTAAAAGTATCTACAAATATTTCGGGGCGCTGCCCCTTCCGACCTCGCTGGTTCATTGTATTTGACTAACAAGTATTTTTTCAGTTTTGGGAGTGTTCTGCCCCGTCCTCACAAACGCGTCGCGGGCAATGATGGCCGCACCGAAAGCCACCGCGTACTGGGGCATATCAAGTATCTGGATGTCTTTATTGAATTGTTCGTTCAGCATGATTTTCAAGTAAGGATGGTGTGCCGCCACGCCCCCGATCATAAAAGTCGGGATACCCGGATCGAGGCGCATTTTGGCCACTTTTCCAGCAATGGACAGGTAGACTCCCCGGGCAATAGCCTCTGGGCTCATGCCTTCAAAAATCCAGTTCATGATTTCCGTTTTCGCAAAAACGGTACAAAAACTGTTCAGGGGCTTGTCAGAATTGGAAAGGGTGGCCAAGCTGCTCATTTCGGCGATGTTGATTTGAGCGCGTTCGGCTATTTCGGACAAAAAAGATCCCGTCCCGGCGGCACATTTATCGTTCATGTAGAAATTCTCAACGTTGTTGTCTTTGTCGCATCGAATAATTTTGATGTCCTCGCCGCCGATATCCAGAATGTTTTTTTCGCCAGGATGGAAATGCGAGACGGCTGCTGCGGCACAATTGATTTCCGTCTTGACGATGTCTGCTTGTTCAAAATGTTTCCTTCCATACCCGGTGGCGCAACTGTATCGGATATTAAAGTTGGATGTAATGGTTTGCAGGACGTTTTTGGGCGCATGCTTGTCGCTGCCGAGCGAGGGAAGGGAATATCGGAACAGGGTATTGCCCTTCTCGTCTATGACTACAAACTTGGTATAGGCAGAGCCCAAGTCCACGCCGAGGAAGCAATGGGTATTTTTGAGTTCTGCCGGTATGATTTTTTTGTTGGCAAGCCCTTTGTCCAGTATTTTTTTGTTGACCTGCCCACTTGCGCCGGGAATGCGGGACACAATGTTCTTATTGGTCATGGCCTTCACCATATTGGTAAAGGAGAGGTTCAGCGAGGTTCGTATGTAGTGTTTGCGCCCATAGGCGACGATTTTGCCGTTGAAAAAGTCTATTTCCGTAGGCCGGTTGTTTATGAGGTCCAGGGCCAGGGAAGGAAAGTGGTCGCCGCCATTTTTCAGGTAACGCATACACTGTCGTACAAAGTCGTCGGGGAAGCGGATCTTCTCGGATTCAGCCACTTGCATGGCTTCATTGATGATCTGCTCGATGAGTTCTACCGTGTCCGGGTCGGCCATTGCCTCGGACATGGTCAGCCGACCCACACCGCACAAAGCGCTCAATGAGGCGTTCAAGATGGTTTTTTCCCAAATTCTTTTCTGAATTTCGAAGGCATCAACTGCTTCGGTATCCAAATGCACGCTGCTGAGCAAGTCTGCCATTTGTTGCGCAGCTTCGGGACAGGCATCATTGACAGAACCGATATAATTGGGGGGCAGGAAAAAACTCACTTTTACGGTATTGGGCGAAACGAATCCTCCGGCAAAGTTCACGACCATGCGCAGGGTTTTGGATTCGCCGAACGCTTCGGAGAGCATCACTTCTACGTCAATACCGTTTTGGGCAGAGACAACCTTTAATTTTTCTGAGTTGAGGGCTGTTGCTTCTTTCAAAGCACCTGGCAAATGGTAGGTCTTTACGGCGAAAAACAGGTAATCCAACCCCAAGTCAGCCATCTCTCCGATGCTGGCGTACACCTTGTCGAAGTGAGCGGCTGCGCAAATCACGTTTTCGAGCAGGAGGCCCTCACTAGTTATCTTTTCGCGCTTTACTTCGTTCAGTTCGCAAAGCGCCACGTCACAACCAGCCTCCTGAAGTTTTACCCCCAAAATCGAGCCTACCGGCCCCAGGCCTATGATGCCCACCCTGATTTTTTCCGCGCCTGTCATCATCTGTATATTTTGAATTCTTCCAGTTGCTCCAGGAAGGTTTCGATTTTTGTAATGCTTTGGCCTTCAGAGAAAAAGCGCAGGTCGCACAAGTCACCCTCAATCACCAAAGCGGGTACGCCTGTCATGGCCTTGAGACGTTGCGGCATCCCAAATTTCGCGTTGGAGTTGTTGAAACAGGTTTTGGTGTCGTGGTACACAATGCCGTCAATGCTGTATTCCCGAAACCAGTCGCTCAGCATCTTCATTTTGGCTTTTTCGCTGCGATTGATAAATATCTCGGTGTAGGCGCGCGCCGTTGAATTCCAAGGGTCGTTTTCATCAAACTGATCAAACACCCAACTGCTGCAATAAGTGGAGGCTACCACCGCTGCGCCGTTGGCGGCGAACAGATCGCTCATCATCCGAAGTTTGCCCCATATCGGCATGCCTTCCCAAAAAATACGGGTATGGGCCTCAGGCAAAAAGCCATTGCCATTGCGGACGTTTTCCTCCAGTTCCGCCAACAGGGTTGCGTAGTAGTCTTTGGCGATTTGGGTGCCCCGCAACACCACTATGGGGCCCATGTGGATGGTGCCGTCGAAAAAGCTGAGCGGGGCATTAGCGGCGGTAGATGTTTTCAACACCTTTTGCCAGAGCAGTGTGGCTTCCTTGCTGAGTTTGATGACTTCGCGGAAGCGATCCAGGTCGAATTTTTGGCCGCTTACCTGCTCGCATACAGGAATCATTTTTTTGAACTGCTTCACCACCAGATCCACTTCGTCCTGACTCACTTCGTCTAAATGCCGGGGTGGCTGAATGCCCACGATGGGGCAGTTGAATTGATCTGCATAAAAAGTAAACCAGTCCTCCACCTCGCGACATTGATTGGTATTATATGCGATAAGATCCGGCTTGGGAGCGCCCTGGATGCCGTAGTGCTTCTGAAGCGGCGATTCTTTTTTCAGGAAAGCGCCGATGTCGGCCGTGGTGTACGAGCAGACGTGTCCGGAGTAACCACATTTCACCGCCTCAGGGATGAAGTCCATCGCGGTGCGGGTACTACCGAGCAGCGCCCCGTGGTTTTCAGGAAAATACACCTCAAAGCCAAAGGAACGCAAGAGCTCTGCCGGACCCACGCTGGTACACCAGGCGATCTTTTTGACACCCGACTCCAGGGAGCGAAAATAGTCTCCCATCAACGCTTTCATGCGTTCCGTAGCGGCTATTTTGTACATGCTTCGGTC
>JAUSMG010000262.1 GCA_030645295.1 Saprospiraceae bacterium
TGTCGTTGACCTCAACCAATGGATCGATTTTGGCGGAGCAGTAAAAGCCCGGTTCCAGACCAATGGCCATATCATCGGCTCCACGTTTATTGAGGCGCATGTTTCGGGTAAAAAGTTTGTGTTCAGCGGTGATGTCGGTCAAGAGGAGGATTTGCTGCTGCTCCCGCCCAAAAAACCTACCGAAGCCGATATTTTGTTTGTGGAAAGCACTTATGGCGACCGCCTGCACCCGGAAGGCGACGTAAAGGAGCGGCTTAAGAACATTGTTCTTGAAACCATCGCCAGGGGCGGCTCCGTCATCATCCCAAGTTTTGCCGTAGAACGAACGCAGGTGATGATGTACCTGCTTTGGCAATTGCGCATTTCGGGGGATTTGCCGGATGTGCCGCTGATTATGGACAGTCCAATGGGTTCGCGAGTGCTGGGTGTATTTGAGAAGCACAAAGGCTGGCACAAACTGCCTTCCGCAGAGTATACTGCCATGTGTGAAATGTTTCAGGTGGTCGAAAATTACCGGGAAACCTTAAGTCTGATCGATACAAAATACCCTAAGATCATCATTGCGGGCTCCGGAATGGTAACAGGTGGACGCGTGTTGAGTTATCTTCAAAGTTACATCGAAAACCCGCAGCATACGGTGCTTTTGGTGGGTTATCAAGGTGAAGGAACCCGCGGACGGCAGTTGCTGGAGGGTACCCACGAAATAAAAATCCACGGCAAGTATTATCCCGTCAAGTCCCAAATAGAGATCCTGCACGGCTTATCCGCCCATGGTGACCAGGCAGAACTGTTGAGCTGGATGCGCGACATTAAAACGGCCCCTGAGCACATTTTTGTGATCCATGGTGAAAAGCAGGCCGCCGATACCTTTCTGGTGAAAATAAGGGATACGTTTGGATGGGAATCTGTGGTGCCAAACATGTACGAAATTGTGGAGATCCCCCTGTAAAAAAGGTTTAAATGTTGAAAGCCATGAAACTATGCCATTGGAGCAGGATTGTAATCAATAGCGCACCTTCAGGGCGATTTTGCCAAGTGCATCAAGTTCCGCCTGTTCTGTAAAAATCGCCCGACCTTTTTTCAAAATGATCTCCCAGGCAATATTGCTCACAATGTCGTCTGTCACATCAGGAGCCGTAGTTTCGTCCGCCAGTTCAAATGAAAACTCACCAGTCATTTTTACAGCTTGACTGTAATCTTGGTGTGTGATCAAAAGATCGCCACGGCCTTCTTTTGCAGCCTTGTAAATCTCAGACAAATCGGTCAATACTTTGCCCTGAGAAACTGCCTCCTGCATTTCCTGGATCGCCTCCGACCGGCGCTCCTGCTGGCGAGTTTTAATGAGCGCCCATGCTTGGGCGGCAATGGTGTGATTTGCAGTATCGTTGTAGTTGATGCTCACATGGCCATAGTAAGTCGAGGCTTTGTCGGTTACCTGCATAAGCCGGCTATAGTTGTCTTCGGTGCATACCACAACGCAGTACATCCCGTTTTCACGGTGCACGGACTGAAGGGCTTTATCCACCGAGTTCAAATATTCGCGTACCATATTGTCCACCTGTTTGCCATCGCTCATCTTTTCCGTGTTGGTCAAATAGTGGGGATTCTGACCAAAAGGGAAATCTTCATTCTTAACTTCCTGCACGATGCCATCATTGAGGGCTACAAACAACTTGACCCCCGACTGCGAAAGAAGCAGGATCATGTATTCCTCACTGCGATTAAATAATTTAATCAAAGGCTTTACGGCGAAACTTTCCGCCACCTGAACCGAGTTGTGCTGCACGGGCCATGGGGAGCGTATTATTTCCTGCGTTTCGTTGGATAGGAAAACGTGCAGGCTTTCCAGATTGTAGTTGACATCTACCTCCTTTTCTATGTTTTCCAATTTGTCGAGCAGTTCGCTTACAGGGCGTTTGCCAAATTCTGTGATCACCCTTTCCTTGGCTTCATTTACAAGTTTTTTCAGTCCGATCACATCTTGAGCGTTTGCGGGATGGGTACGGTGGGTGCCCATTGAAATGGAGACACATGGAGTGCTTCTTTCCGAAGCAAGCGCTGCGAGTTTTTCCTTTTGCATAAAAGTTTGTATTTGTTGTTGTTTTGCGATGAACACCTACCTTATGTCAATCGGAAACTAGCCACTCCGAGCGGGCCTTTTTCCGAATAAACCGACACAATGTAGGTACCCTTTTTCAAACGATCCTCCAGTTTGTACGCCATTTCAATGCGCTGATTTTCAATCACATTTTGGAGTTGCGTCGCTTGTGCCGTTATGGCGATATTGCTTCTTTCCGTTTGGATATAAGCATCAATGGGGTTTTCACTGGGGATTGGAGTACCCCGGTCGTCCGTAATGACCAGGTACAGTTTTTGATTGCCCCGATACGATTCGGGCACCTGGTTGAGTTCAAAATAGACTTTCAGCTCACGCGTCCGTTTGGCGCGAATGGTAGGTTTGTCGTTGCGCCGTTCCAGATCAATCCGAAAACCAGTTGCCTTATACTGGGCTGAAAGGGTTTTACGGATCTGGGCCTCCAGTTTGATCCCTAAATCACTGATCTCTGTGAAAAGGGAATCCGTCACACCGCGCAAGCGTTCATTCTCTATGGTCAATCGGGCGTTTTTCTGATCCAAAACTGCGATGATGGTTTCGTAGCGGTCTTTGATGGTCTGCAAACGCTGTACCTGCTCGCGGAGTGCTTTTTCTTCCCGCACGTTTTGGCTTTTGATCTCCTGAATAGCAGCCTCTTTTTCGGCTACAATGTTGGTGGTAGTTGCCAGCCGCTCGGCCAGCGTATCATTTTCGCTGCTAAGGTCAGCAAAATCTGTTTGTAACTGGTCGAGATTGCTTTCCAATGCCGTTTTCACCTGCAACAGCGAATCGAGCATTACCTCGTGCTGCTTTGCTTCAGTCTGACGTATCTCGTCCAAATTGCTAAAACGTATCCAGGACCATACCCCCAAACTACCCGTCACCAGCAATAAAAGAATGGCGATCAAAGCAATGTTCTCTGCCGAAAGGAGTGGCGGTTTTGAAGGCGGGATGACAATGCCTGCATCGGCTTCCGACTTAGGGCGCAGGTTGGCGATCTCGCTGCGTTCATCCTTGTCTACGTCCGGAAGGTCCAATTCGCTGTGTGGTTGGGGCTTCGGTTTGCGAAAGAAGTTGCCTAACATAATTAAGGTTTTTATCCGCCTCCCCTACTCTTCTGGGGTTTAGGCGCAGTTTTGGGTGGATTGGCAGGTCGTGATGCCGGAGCCGGGTTTCTGGGTTGTGTTTGTTGCCGTGGTTTTCGCTCCTCCCATTTTTGACGGTTATAGTCCTTGGCCTCGTCGGGCCGAGTTTGCGGACGTTGTACAGACTCACGGGTAACAGGCTTTTCTGTTTTGGGTATTTTGGGATCGCTCACCCGCGGAGGCCTGTCTGTTTTTGGAACGGGCGCAGCCTCAGGCCTATCTGTTCTGGGAACTTTCTGAGCTGGTGCTGGCACCCGAGGCCTTTCCGCTTTAGGTGTTGGTGCAGGTTCCGGCGTTGCAGGCGCTTTTGAAGGCGCCCAATCGGAGCGTTTTTCCTGTTTTATCTGATCTTCCCGTTGAATTTCTTTTTTCGCGACTACGCGAGAGCGCTGGATCTCGGGATATTTTTTGGTATTTTTATCCAAAAATTCTTCCTGAGTAACCTGCCGTTGGGGATTTTTTACATTAAAGTCTTTTCGGCTTTGTTCAAAGCGGCTATACTCTTTCAGCCGCTCGGGAAGACGACCTTTATCGGCCAGAAAATCATCCGAGACCACTGCGCGATTCTGATTTTGCCATTCACGCACTCCCATAGAAATGGTAGTACCAGAATTCCGGTGACCATAATAATGGTTTACGAAATGCGTAGAAAGGTGATTGTAGTGTTGATGGTGGTGCGGATGCCGGAAATACCACTGCGTAAAATGATAAGAGGGCAAGTACACGATCACCACCGGACCATACGGGTGGAATCGATACCCCCAATCCCACCACCAGGGGTAGGGATACCAACGCGGGTAGGGATCCCACCAGGGATAACCATACCAATAAGGGTAAGGTTCGTAATAATGATGTACCCGGATATCGTTGTCGCGACGATCATAATTACCATCGTTGTACAGGTCATCACTGTAGTAATCACGCTCGTCATAACCATTTTCAGCGGCATATTCCCGGGCAGCAGATTCCAGTTCTGCTTTGGCTGCGGGGTCATTTTCCAGACTTGTTTTCCAGTTTTCCAGTTCTTCCGCATGGGCGCGTGCGACCGCCAGGTTGAGCGAATCCGTTTTTTGGATTACCCATGAAGGGTTATCGAGATAGGTTTCGCCGACCAGGATCGTGAAACGAAGGTCTTCGTTGAGCAAATCAATGACTTCAGGCAGTCCCAGCAATTGCTCAAAAGCCTGCTTTGCCGGGATAGGATAACCATCAACGAGCCGATCGAATGCCCTTTGTGTCGTTTGATTCAAATCCCTGATTTTTGCTAAAGTTGCCATTTGTCGATGGACAACGCCATAAGCATCAACGCGCTTGGCCTCTGGCAAAATCTCCAGTGATTTGCGGAGTGCAGCCGGATCGTTTCTTTGGGAGACCAGGGATTCGGTCAGTCCCGGGTACCGACTCAAATCGTAAAACACGTCCTGCGTGCTGCGCGGAAAATCTTCAATCAGGGTGCGGAAAGCTGCGCTGGTTTTTTCGCGCATATTCTGCATTTTGATGAGCACTTCGGGATGCTTGGTCGCTTCGAGGATGGCCAGTCGCGTTTCTGAAGGGTACAGCACCAGCGCCTCAACAGCAGCTTTGTTCTCTTCCGCCAGATCAGCCAGCAGGGCTACATCGGTTTGAGCAAATATCGGATTCATTAATGCCGTCAATGCCAAAACAAGTAACAAACAGGGAGTATTTTTCATAGATCTAAATATTTAATTGAATAAAAAATGCGGCAGTTACCCATCCATTAATTTCTATCATTCTACTGCGTTAGGTTGTAAAATCCTAGACTCCTCGGCCAATTCCAATTCCTGAAGGTGGTGTTCCAGATCCGCCAGCCATTGGTCCAAGTGATCTGTGGCAGTTGTTTTCAAACGTTCCAGCCATTGACGGCCACCTTCTGTATAAAACAAAAAGTAAACACCTCCCGCGAGTACTGCGGCGGCAAGCAGGATTTCAGTCGCTGTTCTTTTTTTCATAATATTTTAATTTTCTGGTAATTGATTGATGGTGTCAGGGACTATTACCGGAACTATTCCCGGTCCTTTATCAGACCTTTTCAGCTTGACTCGAAGTCCGGAGATCCCGTTTCGAAGTTTGCTATAAATTTTTGTTTTCAGGGAAGCCTTAATTGGTCCTTCTCCCAATGCGGGCAAGGCAGGCCCTTTTGGCCTGCCCAGCGATGGGACAAATTTTAAGACGACCGGAGTGAGCAATTTCAACCCAAGCGCCCATTTTGGATCCCTTACCAATACGTCAACCAGAAAGGAAATCGGTGCTGGCAATCGACTCAAAACGTTGGTATTCTCTTCGCCAGGCTTGCTTTTTGAAAATCCCAAAGCACCAGTGACCGCTTTTTTGAGCAGATTACCTGGCTCTATTTCCTTGCGGAACTCGACAAAGGTATTTTTCAAATCGACGCGCTGCTGCTCGATTTGAGTTTCTAATTCTGCCTTGCGGCGCTGAAGTTGACTGAGCTTATCCATTTTTGTTTGGGTTTTCTGTAAGATCGTCGTGCAGCATGGATTCGATGATCTTGTCGCGCACGAATGGACGTATCCAACGGTACACAAAAAAGGCAATCGGTACAAAAATCAGCCCTGCCAAGGCAAAGCCTCCGGCTCGATTGTCTATAAAATCGCCGAGCCACCACGCAAAACCCATACTAAAAAAGAAGAGTACGAGCACTGCAAAGACAAATATCGTGAAGGCTCCGACCAAATTTGAGGCAATGCTGGAAAACTTTTCGGTGGCCTTTATTGAAAAGTAGGTCCATCGGGTTTCAATGTGATCACTGACCTGTTCAAAAAGTCTGTGCAGCACTTGTTCGGTATCGGATTCTTGTGCCATGGTGTGATTGATTGGATTGGTGCGATTGGTTCGATTGGTTCGATTGGTTCGATTGAAAAGCAAGCGTCCAGTGTCTATTTTCCCAGCAAGCGAAAAGCCAGGAGGATGCAAATTACAACAAACAGAGTGGTATAAATTAATTTGTTGTGTCTGGCCAACCAGTTGGGCAGGAAAATATCAAAGTTGTCTTTGGTTGAGTCGGAATATCTGCGTGCTAAAACGGTCAGTGGACACATTTTCCCGAAGATCAGCAAAACTATTCCTTCTAATAAAATTAGCCCAATTCCTATCCAAACATACTGGTCAATTTTATTGACCACCACTGCATAGGCCATATAAAACAACACCACATTGAAAAAAAGCCAAATGAGCGTGTGTATAAGCTTGAGTAAGAAAAGATTGGATTCCTTAGTTCGATCCATATATCAGCTGGATTTTACTGCCATTAGTGCTTCATACAACTCCCTTTCTTTCGCCGAAAGTTCGCGGGGAATCTCTACCGCAATCTCCACATAAAGGTCGCCGTATTTGTCCAAAGTATCATAAACGGGCATTCCAAGCCCCCGCATTCGCAAAACCGCCCCATTTTGAGTGCCTGATTGGAGCGTCATCACTTTCTCTCCGTGCAGGGTTGGAACACGGGCTTTACCCCCCAATACCGCAGTTACCAGATCGACCGATTGCTTACAGCGGAGATCGTTGCCGGTGCGGGTGTAGCGCGGATGGGGCGCTATGCGGATATTAAGCAAAAGATCGCCCGTTTTTCCGCCATTGGTACCCGGTTGACCCTTGCCACGAAGGCGAAACTGCTGGCCTTCCCGAACACCTTTCTTTAGGGTCAGCCGATATTGCTCTGTGCCCAGTGAAAGCATGCGGGTCATTCCCGAAAAAGCATCTTCCAGAGAAATTTGCACCTCCGCTTCCGCATCAGCCCCGTTACGTGGTCTGGAAGTTCTGCCGCGTCCGCCTTGTGTGCCCCCAAAAAACTGGCTAAATAGATCCTCAAAGCGTTCATCATTTTCAAAATCGCTCGCATCAAAGGAAAATGGAGGCTGCTGCCTGGTGCTGCGTTGCCTTCCTGCAGCACCGCCATTGCCTCCCCCTGCCGGGCCGCCTTGTTGCACTTGCTCCCAGTTTTCGCCATATTTATCAAACAATTTGCGCTTTTCCGGGTCTATCAGCACACTGTTCGCCTCGTTTACCGCTTTGAATTTTTCTTCCGCGCTTTTGTCGCCTTTGTTCTTGTCAGGGTGGTATTGAAGGGCCAGTTTTCGGTAGGCCTTCTTGATATCCTCCGGACTGGCATTTTTTTCAATGCCCAGTGTTTTATAATAATCTTTAGAAGCCATAATTTAATGCAAAAGTATTACTGCCGTTAAATTAACAAACTGACTATTGTCATCAGTGATAAAGACCTGCATCATCAGGCCATGCAGTAGTTTTAAGCCAATTTTGTCCTACTAAAAGTAAAATTTCATGTCCCGCTACATTAAAAAGTTCTCAGAGATCTCCATTCATGATCTTCCGCTCGTGGGCGGTAAAAATGCATCCCTGGGTGAAATGTTTTCGCAACTCACTCCCAAAGGTATTCTTGTTCCCGATGGTTTTGCGATTACTGCCGATGCTTATCGATTGTTTTTGAAAGAAAACAAGTTGCGCCAACGACTGGAGGCCATTGTTGAACAATTGGACAAAATTAATTTTTCAAATCTAAACGACATCGGTCAGCAAGCCCGGGATTTGATTCAAAGCGCAGCGCTTCCGGCAGCCGTTATCGCCGAGATCAAAGCAGCCTTTAGAGACTTATGTGCACGCGAAGACACGAATATTTCGCTGGCCGTGCGCAGCAGCGCTACAGCGGAGGATTTGCCTTCTGCGAGTTTCGCCGGACAGTTGGAAAGTTTCCTGAACATCATTGGCGAGGATGCATTGGTCAAAACCGTGCATCGCTGCTTCACTTCGCTGTTCACAAACCGAGCCATCAAATACCGTGAAGATCAAGGCTTTGGCAATGCGGACGTGGCCATATCAGTCGGTGTACAAACGATGGTACGCTCTGATTTGTCGGCCTCCGGTGTGGCATTCACGCTGGATCCTGACACGGGATTCGACAAGGTTGTGGTCATCAACAGCATTTATGGTCTGGGCGAAAACATTGTTCAAGGTCGTTCTACACCCGATGAATTTGCGCTGTTCAAGCCACATATCGGCTCCCAATTCAACCCGATCTTTCAAAAAAACCTGGGTGAGAAAGAATGGACGATGATTTATGCAGACACTGCAAAAACGGGCTCACCTGTTGACAATCAACAGACTGAACCCTTTAAAAGGGAGCAATACTCCATCTCCGATGTCGATGTTTTGACCCTGGGTCAATGGTGCGCCAGGATCGAGGAGCACTATGCAAGACCGATGGACATTGAATGGGCCAAAGACGGGGGCACCGGCAAATTATACATTGTCCAGGCTCGTCCGGAGACCGTTCATTCTAAAGAAACAAAGCAGCGTGCCAGCACCGTGCGGACCTACGCGATCCAATCCAAGGGGAAAAAACTCGCCGAAGGCATTGCTTTGGGCGAGAAAATATCCACCGGCAAAGCGCGGCTTTTGCGCTCGCCGAAAGAGGCCCATTTGTTGCAGGAGGGCGAGGTGTTGGTGACGGACATCACCAACCCGGACTGGGATCCGATCATGAAACGCGCGGCAGCCATTGTCACCAACAAGGGTGGGCGCACCAGTCACGCAGCCATTGTTGCCAGAGAATTGGGCACCGTGGCCATTGTCGGCTCCGGCGATGCCACTGATAAAATTCACGATGGCGAGGAAATTACCGTCTCCTGTGCGGAAGGCAAAACCGGGTTTATCTACGCCGGGAAGGCCGAGTGGACGGTTACTGAAAAAGACATTTCCAATTTGAAAATGCCAAAGACAGCACCGATGCTCATTCTCGGGGATCCGTCGCTGGCATTTCAACAGTCGTTTCTGCCGAATCGGGGCGTGGGTTTGTTGCGCATGGAGTTTATGATCACGCACCATATTATGGTACACCCGCTGGCTTTGACCCGTTTTGAACAACTGACGGACGAAAAGGCCCGAAAGGAGATTATACACCTCACCCGGCATTACCGCGATAAAAAAGATTTCTTTGTGGACAAACTCGCCCAGGGGGTAGCAACCATTGCTGCGGCATTTTACCCACACGACGTAATCGTGCGCATGAGCGATTTCAAAAGCAATGAATACGCCAACCTCGTGGGTGGCAAGCAATTCGAGCCGAACGAAGAAAACCCGATGATCGGCTTCCGGGGCGCTTCCCGCTATTATTCCCCGCTGTATAAAGATGGATTCGCCCTTGAATGCAAGGCCATGAAACGGGTGCGCGAGGAGATGGGATTTAGCAATGTGAAATTGATGATTCCCTTCTGCCGCACGGTAGAAGAAGCCAAACAAGTGATAGAGACCATGCGCGAATTTGGCCTCGAACAGGGCAAAAACGGTCTCGAAATTTATGTCATGGTCGAAATCCCGAGCAATGTGCTCATGGCAGAAGAATTCGCAGAACTATTCGACGGCTTCTCGATTGGTTCCAACGATTTGACGCAACTCACGCTCGGGCTCGACCGCGATTCGGCACTCGTGAGCGGACTTTTTAACGAAAAAAATCCGGCTGTGATGCGGCTCATCGCCACGGCCATCCGAACCGCCCGCCGCAAAGGCATTAAAATCGGTCTCTGTGGACAGGCGCCCAGCGACATGCCGGAATTCGCGCGATTCCTGGTGAATGAAGGCATTGACAGTATTTCCTTCAATGCTGATGCGCTTATCAAAGGCATCGAAAACATGGTGGAAGCAGAAGCCGCAGGCCCACAGGAGAAAATGCAAATTGTGGAGGAAATGCCTCCGATGGAGCGCGACCATACCTATGTAAAACCAGCCCCGGCCACCAATCCGGAATGGGAGCAGGGCGGGGATGATTTGGTGTTTTATAAGTGAATAAAATAAAAATTAAACATCATGAAAACCATGAACAAAAACTTGCTAAAACTGAAATCCCCATGGGCCTTTTTCTGGGCGCTGATGATATTCCAATCTGTATCGGCGCAACAATCCACCTTTAGTCTGAACGATGAAGGCTGGAGGGTTGTAGGCGACGCGCAGGGACCGAGTACTATTCCCAATTACGACTCCATGGGCGGAAACCCCGGAGGTTATTGCCATGCCGTGGATGATGTGTCGGGCGATTATTGGTATTGGTCCGCTCCAGTTTGTTTCAAGGGATGGCCTTACACAGATACTAAGTAGTCTGACCAAGTTATGGATTAGGGGAGAATACAAACTTGGCGCCGACAAAGGAAGCATTGACAATGTCATCTTAGAGCCTTTGTCTTCATCTGTTACTTCGCTTTATACAGCGCCTCCAAGCCTGGATATTTTCCCAAATCCTTGCTTTTCTTCTATTACCATTCAACTAAAAACACCAGACCCTTCGATCACAACGATTGAAATCACGAATACATTGGGGCAAAGCGTCTATGAAGCTCCCATTTGGAATGGTTCAACCATCATTATAGACGTAGCGGAATTTTTGCCGGGCATTTACTTCGTTGTGGTAAAATCTAAGGGACAATTGGTCACACAAAAAATAGTGAAGCGGTAGTCTGGATATTCCAGGACTTACCCCAACCAATCGAGCCACTCATTCTAAATCACCCAGCACATGAAAAATTTGGTCTTTCTCAGCCTTTTATGCTGCTTTTCGCAGACGATTCATAGCCAAACAGACATTGACTATTGCTGGCATTGGCAGAATCCTTTGCCGCAGGGAAATAATCTGAGTGATGTGTTTTTTATGGATGCTACTAAGGGTTGGGCAGTTGGCAGTGCGGGCACTATTATAAATACCGATGATGGTGGCGATCATTGGGAATTGCAGATTTCAGGAACCACACAAAACCTCTCTGCTATCCAATTTATTGATACTCAACAGGGCTGGGCAGTGGGTGGTCATGGTACCATCCTTCATACCACAGATGGTGGAATGACTTGGCTGGCCCAAAACTCAGGAAGTACTGGCTTCCTCAGTACACTTTATTTCAACAATGCGCAGACAGGTTGGGCGGCCAGCAGTAATGGCCAAATCCTTAAAACTACCAGTGGCGGGCAGATTTGGCAGGAAGTATTCCCCACAAGTATTGGAGGTTTTAACGGAATTTACTTTGTTGACACACAAATAGGTTGGGCTATTGGTGTGAACGGAGTTATCCTCAAAACAACGGATGGGGGGGACACTTGGGGATTCCAGTTCCCATCGAGTTTAGAGAAATTTTATGACATTCACTTTACTGATTCTCAAAATGGATGGATAGTTGGCGAAAATGGCAGCATAAACTTTACATCGAACGGTGGCGAAAATTGGCAGTCGCAATCCTCCGGAACCAACTTGAATCTTTTGGACGTGATCTTTATAAACCCTCAGACAGGATGGGCAGTGGGGGGGGATCTTGCTACCCGGACTGGAATCCTGCTCAAAACTACAAATGGCGGTGGAACTTGGCAGACACAAGGATACTGGCCTTACAATTTTTACCGCTTAGGGGTTCATTTTACAGATAGTCAAACAGGTTGGATGGTTGGTAGTAGTGGTTTTATTGCCCACAGCATCAATGGGGGAGCAAGTTGGCAGCAGCAAACCAATGCTACCCCAGTCTGGCTTAACGGCATTCAATTTACAAATTCCCAGGAGGGTTGGGCCGTGGGCAATGCTGGAACTATACTCCATACTTCCAATGGTGGTGAAAGCTGGCAGCCACAAAACACTGGACTCTCAGACTTGATGGCTGTTTACTTCACAGACAACCAAGTGGGATGGATTGTTGGACTTGATGGTACAATACTAAAAACCGTCGATGGCGGAGCGATTTGGGCGAAACTAGATCCCAATACACCCGCCTGGCTTTTGGATGTTTTTTTTCTTGACAACCAAAGGGGTTGGACCGTAGGAATAGACTCCTCTAATTCATCCGGTATCATACTTAAAACCTCTGATGGGGGCATCAGTTGGCAGGCGCTACTCCCCGGTTTTCCAAAAAGGTTGAATGGTATTCATTTTGTGAACGCCTTGGAAGGATGGGCTGTTGGTATTTTAGGTACGATACTTTACACTAACGATGGTGGGGCAAGTTGGGAGCCCCAAGTATCAGGGACTTCTTTAGGATTGAATGCCGTTTATTTTACAGACAACCAAGTTGGCTGGGCGGTGGGTGAACTAGGGACAATCATTCGTACTTTAGATGGGGGAACAACTTGGCAGACCCAAGCATCGGGGGTTAGCCATACCCTTTCCGATGTTTTTTCGACAGATGGGCTGGTAGGCTGGGTAGTGGGCGATAACGGGGCTTTACTCAAAACGTCAAATGGTGGTGTGAATTGGAAAGAACAACCTTCTAGCACCTCCGCTTCGT
>JAUSMG010000276.1 GCA_030645295.1 Saprospiraceae bacterium
ATTAGTTCGAAGAAGTCGCGGTTCGGATGAACAATAATCCGCAGGGAGCGGATCAGGGTTCTCGTCGGTCGTCGTCGGGAGTCACTAAAAACCGCTTTTGGCGGCCATAGAATCAAGTATACACTATAAATATTTCAAGAACCATTTAACTGGTTCATGCCCCGCCTTCGTTAAAACTATGGCGGGTAAAGCAGGGCAAATATAACCAAATCTATAAGAGAACCAAGTCTAATGCAAGAAAATTAACCTTGAAGGTCGGATTTAGGCACACCTCAGCGGGAAGTCTCCGTCTCCTGTTCACATTAGACATTGGACATTGGACGTGCACTCTAATAACTTGAAAATCATGTACTTGCTGAGCCGCGTCTAACGTCCAGTGTCAAAATCTCCAATAGTCTGATCGGGAACTATTCAAATTCAAACATTTCGTGTGGTTTGAAACCCTTAAAATTCGCGTTTAGCATTAAAAAAAGCGAGCCTCCCCGTGATCGGAGAAGCCCGCTTTTTAATTTAATGTGTTTAATGTGGTCAATGTGTTTTTGTGACCACATTTGCCGCATTATCACATTTGCCACATTATCACATTTGCCACATTATCTAATTTGCCACATTCCTTACCGAATCACCACCATCTGAACTCCGTTGCCTGCAGCACTTTGGAGCTGTACAGAGTACACTCCGGCAGGAACGTTCTGTACATCCAGGGTGAGCACCTGACCGAGGCTCAAGCCTTGCAGGGTACGGTTCATCACAATGCGGCCATCGGCTGCCACTAGGGTTGCAACTACCTGACCTTCAAGCGCTTGCCCGAGGCTGATGTGCAGCATATCGTCGGCAGGGTTGGGCTGCACAAGCATCGGAATAGATTGCTTGTTCGGCTCATCCGTGCCCACCGTAGCAGGTTGTACGATCACACCATACTCGGGAGCACTGGCACAAGCCTGATTGCCGCCATCGGCAGTGATACAAGCTTCGCCGGCATAGTTGAAGAGGTCCATAATTTCTACCTCGTCAATATACCATGCGCCGTCAGCAGGAGCCGTATTGTCGTCAGAACCGAAACGGAAACGGAAGGTGATGTCTTTGCCGGAATACTCGCTCAGGTCGAAGTAGGATTGTTTCCAACCATTGGAATTACCCGAGAAACCATCCAGGAAAGGAATGGCGAATGTGCCATATTGCACCGCGCCATCGTAGCCGCCACGAATGCCATCTGCTTTTGTCAGTCGGTGCCATTGCATAAACGGATCATCTTTTTCCTGTATTTCAACAAAACCAGCATCTGCGCCAGCTTCTGTTTCATATTGGTGCCAGAAGCGTAGGGTAGGCTTGGCGCCCGTTACAACGAGGTGTAGCGTGGTTTCAAGGCTGAAGTCAGACTCCACCGGCACATCGCGTCCAGCCCATGCTGAAGTGCCACTGCCAGGGTGTACCACGTCTGATTGAAGGATAAAGATCTCACCTGTTGCGAGGTCAACCAGATTGGCATACCACTCCAGTTCGTCTTCCAGTAAGTCCTGGAAATAACGGTCGGAACCAATGGCAGCGCTGCTCTTAGCGGCGTACGTCAGTTTGGTTACCTGACCACTTGGCATAGTGCCCAGATCCCAACGGACCATGCCGCCCACGAGTGTACCGCCGTTTGAAGCGCTCAGCAGGGTGAGCCCGGCAGGCAGTTCGTCCGTGACCACTACATTGGTCGCAGCGTCGTCTTTGTGGTTGGTGACGGTGATTTCAAACGCCACATCATCGCCCGGATCAATGGTCGGCGTGGTCGTTATCTTCTTAATCTTCAACTCTTTGATACAAGTCGGGATCGGGTCAAAATTTTCAATACCATCCCCCTGACTTCCTGAATCACCCTGGTCGGCTAAATAGCCAAGACCACGACGGGCAAAGACAGAAGAGATCAGGCAGGTGTCAGTGCCATTGTAATTGATAATGTCCGCCATCATGATGGCATCGCGTCCGTCCTGGAAGCCCGGGTTACAAGGCTGCATTTTCATACCGTCCACTACCAGTTGTACTGCACGGTAGTTGCCACTGTTGGTGTTGTTGAGGTCTGCGTCCCAACCGTATTTTTCCACCATAGCCCAGTATAGATCCCAAACCATGTTGGACCATACCTCGCCTACTCCGTGTGGCGCAACGCTGGATGCTACCGAACCGTAGGTAAGTGGAGCAATGGTCATGTCCGTGGAATACGGGTAGCGACGAATGCCCTGGCCATCTGTTTCCTGATAAAGCGCATAAGTACCAATGCCACGTTTGTCAGGACCCAGATCGCCTGATTCTACCGTGAGGATAAGGCCTGCCCAGTCGCTCCAGCCTTCGCCCATTTGCTCGGCATTTCCGAGGCAAGTGGCGCCGGTACCCGTCAGGCGGTTGGATATACCGTGCGCGAATTCGTGCGCTATAATTCCATTGTCAAAATCTCCATCCCGTTGATCCGGGCCCGCAATGGTGGGCAGACCAATAGAAATATTGAGTCCGGCGCCTGCATACTGGCGCAACAGATCACAATCTGATTTTTTCATCATTACCACTGGAATGGTTACTTGTGCGCCAACGGCGCCCGCCCCCATTCCTACGGTAGCATCTTCGAAATTGCAAATGATGCAGGCAATACCGCCCGCCTGTTGCACATTCAGCGACTTCATGCCAAACTCGCACACGCCGCGGTCTACCATCACTACTTTACCTGCAACGTCGTTAACCGGCGGATTGCAACCCAGCGTTGGATCACCGGAGCCATCACTGACGAATACTACATCGCCAGTCACGGGCGTGGACGTGATGGCGCCACCCCAGCCATTACCATCTGAAGCTGAGCCACCATAGTCTCCTATGACTGCTCCGGGACCATTCACAGTCACCAGTTTACCGCCTGCACGATTCCACACAAACATCTGCATGCGACCATGGCCGCCATCTGCCGGGGTGGAGAAATTGGCATTGTTGATGCCGCTACCGTCAATGGCCTGAGCATACACTTCGTCGTTGCCGAGGCCGCCGTTTCCGTAATTGTTGGATTGAAAATTCCCCGCATCTTCATCAAAACCATAACGATAGAAGACGTCGTGGATCATATTGTTCATGTAGAACAAATTGGTGATGGCCGCTTGTGTATTCGGGCCAGGTTCTGCATTGGGGTCGAAAGGGAAATCGAAATTCAGGGTTGCGCCACCGTCAGCTGATTCGCTGGGGTCCGGTGTGTCGTCGCTCGCGCTGTCATTGAATGCCCACACGTTGTTGCCACGGGTATAGGTAAAATCCTGTCCGGAAGCTCCATTTGTATCGAGCCAGCCAAAGGGCGAAGCCTGCGGGTCGGCAGGATTGGTCACGATGCTGCGATTGCCGTGGATAGGGCTTTCAAGCGGAAGGGCGAAAACGTTGTACTGTTCGTCAATGAGCAGCTCGTTTTTACCCGCCTTTGCTGAAGCTACGGCGGATAAAGCAGCAGATTTTGGCTGCCGCCCATTTACGGCCTTTTCAGAACACTGATCCGCACCACCGCCACGATGCCCATGGCCCAACTGGCAATAAGTCGTGTGGTTCAACTTGTTGGAGATCATACCATTTTGGGCATCCACCGTGATGGTCCAAAGGTCAGCTGTGTTGGCCTGGTCAATGACCATTTGCCACGAAAGCCGCACCATGCCATCGTTGGTAAGCACAAAAGCAGCGAACACGGGAATTTCATTTTTTGAAATTGCACCGCCTTCAAAAACGAAGTTTTGCTCATTGGCTTTGCTGCGCAAAGCCGGTACCGGAAAACCGGTGAACCCCAGATTTACCATCGCCATTTCCAAGGCTTTGGCTGCACTGATGGAGGGCAGCTTGGTGTTGATACGACGGCTGAGGTCATTCACAAAACGGTGACCGAGGTGCATTACTTCACCACCGGGTTTTACGTGAAGACCGAAAAGGCCATTGTACACGGGAATGCCGTGTTGCTGCTGTTGCACCCACACGTGCGTGACACCATTGTGTTTGGTGCGGTACTCACGCACAACCCTCACATCAGACACGTCGTTCTGGGTGAGTTCAAATTTGGTGGGGGTTTCTTGTAAAAAGCGGAGCGCAGTTTCGCGTGCGCTGCGGTCCTGGGCCGAGAGACCCATAGCCATAAAGGCAAAGAGGCCCGTCACTAGAGAAAGGCGTGTGTAGAGGAGATGTCGGTTCATTTAACAGACAGAAAGATTTGGTGAAAGAAAGAAATGCAGGCTTTGAGGGCAGCCAAAGGTAGCACATGGGAGTTTCCTTAAACAACTACCTTTGAAAAATGTCAGAAATAGCAAAGTTGAGGCACTTTTTACAGCGGAATTCACGCTTCGGTACACCGTATAATCCTTGTTTCTACCTTTGTCTCAAATTAGACAACGTTGGAAAATAAAACAAGCAATAAGCTGCCGATCAGACAGGCCAGCAAACAGCACAAAACTGATAACCTATCACCCACTGCCATCGTGCCAGAAGTCAAACTTTTCGCCTGCTCCGCCTCCAAGGAACTCTCCAAAGAAATCGCGCATTACTACAATTCATCGCTTGGCGACACCACACTCGCCCGCTTCAGTGATGGCGAAATGCAGACCATCATCAATGAAAGTGTGCGTGGTTCCTATACATTTTTTATCCAAAGCACTTGCCAGCCTCACGACAATCTGGTAGAACTGCTGCTCTGGATCGATACTGCGCGTCGCGCGTCCGCAGGATACATTACGGCTGTTGTACCCTATTTTGGCTACGCACGCCAGGACCGGAAAGACAAGCCGCGGGTGCCCATCAGCGCCAAACTTATGGCCAATATGATCACTGCCGCAGGGGTGGACCGCATCATGACGATGGACCTTCACGCCGATCAGGTACAGGGATTTTTTGATATTCCAGTGGACCACTTGCGCTCTGAGGCGATCTATGTGCCGTATCTGGAAAAACAAGACCTTTCAAAAGTGATTTTTGCCAGCCCTGACGTGGGTGGCGTAAAACGCGCCCGTATCTACGCCATGCACTTTGGACGCGAACTCGTTATCTGCGACAAGTACCGCACAAAAGCCAATGAAGTGGCTGCCATGACCGTCATCGGTGATGTCAGGGGCGCAGACGTGATCCTTGTGGACGACCTCGTGGACACCGCAGGCACCCTCTGCAAAGCCGCAGATGCCCTCCTTGAAAAAGGTGCAAATTCAGTACGTGCTATCTGTACGCACCCTGTGCTTTCGGGCAAAGCCTATGAGAATGTAGAATCCTCCCAGCTAACCGAACTCATCGTCTGCGATACCATTCCACTCCGCCGCGAATCTCCAAAGATCAAGGTGCTTTCTACCGCCAGTTTGTTCGCACGCGCCATCCGCAATACGGTGGAACACAAGAGTATCGCAGCGCTTTTTCACTGAGTCAAGTAGGCGGATTGAGATAAATTCACCGGCTTTCCACCCGATTTCCCGCCGCTCCTTTCATTTTTACCGCCGCATCCTAAATGTACCTTCGGGTTCAATTGGGACGCAATTATCTTCGTCCCAGTTTTCTCATAGTATGTTTTGATTTTCCTACTGCTTCCCCTTCTGGCAGTAGGATTTTTTTTAAATCCTATTCCCCTTCAAGGGCCTCCGCTCCATATTTCTTCGGTTTGGCACTTGGCGCGACGTTTAACAATGAACGTCGCGCCGGGTGCGGGTCGCTTTCCCAACTTTTTTTGCTGTGCTCTGTTCGGACAATGTATCATCATACATTGACGCCATGTCTTCTTTTTTCAACAGAACAATTTTACTGGTTGCAGGCCTTTCCCTGCTCACTTTTGCCTTATTCGGACAGGTGAAAAGCGGGGCCTATCGCGTTATGCTGAACGGGCTATTGAGCCATAGCGTTCCGGAAGTAGACATAACAAAAGCCGCGAGGGACAGCAGTTCCTGTATTTTTCTGGATGCACGCGAGCCGCGAGAATATGCCGTGAGCCACATTGCCGGGGCAATTCCGGTGGGATACGACCATTTCCAGGTAGAAAAACTGCCCGCTAACTTGGTCAAAGATCAGCGCATCGTGGTCTATTGCTCGGTAGGTTACCGCAGCGAAAAAGTTACGGAGAAACTGAAGCAGGTTGGATTCACCAACGTTTCCAATCTTTATGGCGGCATTTTTGAATGGGTCAACCAGGGCTTCCCGGTCGTAAACCAAAACGGCATCACCAAAGACGTCCACGCCTACAATCGCTCCTGGGGTGTATGGCTGAAAAAAGGAAAGAAGGTTTATAAGTAGGCGGGAGCAGTGGCAGTTGGCAGTAGCAGTGGCACTCCGTCGCTGCCCACTGCATCCTGCCACTGCTACTGCCACTGCTACTGCCACTGCCCACTGCCACTGCCCACTGCCCACTGCCACTGCCCACTGCCCACTGCCCACTGCCACTGCCCACTGCCACTGCCCACTGCCACTGCCCACTGCCACTGCCCACTGCCACTGCCCACTGCCCACTGCCACTGCCCACTGCCCACTGCCCACTGCCCACTGCCCACTGTCACACTCCTTCGCCCCTGCCCGCCAGGGCTTGGCAGGCGGGAAGGCTACGGCGGGTAAAAAAAACCCGGTAACCTTTCGGCGCCGGGCATCCAAACATCGTATGAAGTCTTTCTTCAGACTACTGGACATTTTGACACTGGACGTTAGACACTATTCCGCAAGTGCATGATTATCAAATTTTTAGAGTGCAAATCCAAAGTCCAATGTCAAAATGTCCAGTAGTCTGGCCTTTCTTACACTAATTCATTTTTTTGACATCGTTGAACTTTGGCGTTGCGTCCATCGAGTGGTTCATCTTCTGTCCACCGAAACGGTATGCCAGACCAACGTTCACGGAGTAGTCGGCGAACGCTGCATCGCCATTCCGGGGAATTCCGAAGGCATCGTTGCCACCTGCAATATCCGCCACGCTGCGGGTGCGCTTGCGGTAAAGCGCATACGGCACATTGACCGAGAAAGCGAATTTGCCCCGCTGGAAAGCAACGCCCGGCTCAACAGAAACAATAAAGCCCGGGCGTCGGAACCCATTACTGCCTCCGATCAGGTCTTTGTTGGGAATGCCTTCTGCACGCAGACCCAGACCTACTGCGAGGTTTTTAACAGGCAGTGCAGAAAAGTTCATGCCTATACGCGCTACAAACTGGTCCGCAACCGAATGGAACTCCGTGATCTTGTCGATTTCGGTTGAATTGGCCGTGATCACACGGTTGATGGTGTTGTTGGTTTCTCTGGGGTTCGACATGTAGAACCCATTGAAATACAGCGCACCACCATGGAAAAGTGTAGCGTACCCCTGAAGTTCAAGGCTGATACCAACGCCGCCATCGCCCAATTGAATGGACTGATCCACTGCCTTGATGATGGTAGAATCACCGCCATCGGTAGCCTTGCGTTTGTGGAATTCATCCTTCACGTTGGAGTCGCCGGTCGGCAATTTGACGCCCAGACCTACTGCAATATTGTGCTTTACGTACTTTTCGGGATTGAACAACCAGTAAGAACCCGACAAACGAACATCGCCGATGCCTTGTGCACCTGTGTTGAAACGTTTTTGTTCCGGATTGGCCGTGGTTGAATTGCCATAGTGCTCATACAAAGAAGAGCGGTCGTAGTGGATGAGCGGCAGATTGAAGGACAGGCTCAAACGATTGCTCAAGCCATATGAAATTCCCAGGTCAAGGGAATTTGCCCAGTTGATCACTTCAGTATTTTTTTCGAGGCGTTCTTTCTGTTCCGTATCGCTCTTAAAGTGGCGGAAGGAACGGAAATAGCGGTAGTTGGCGCCCAGTTGCCACTGACCTTTGCCCATTACGATCGAGTTGGAGGCAGTGCCCGCACAGCCACCCATGGGGCGAATGGCGACACAACCTTGCGCTGAAAGTTGCTGCGAAAAAAGCAAAAGGATGAAACCAAAGAAAAACAGGATGGGTAGTTGTTTCTGCATGACGGGAAATCTTTAAAGTGAAATAGTGGCACAAAAGTATAGCCACAATTTCCCGTACCTGCTTATATCGGCTTAGAGTTTCCTTAGAAGTATATTATGCCTTTTCACCTCAGATGTGTCTATTTTGGTTAGATTCGGATCAGTTCTGCCCAGTTGTTACTGGTTATGTCATGGTTGCTCATTTTTTCTCGACAACGCTCAAGGTCTCCAAAATCTTCTCTTCAAACCCCTGCAATGCTCTTCTGGCATAGAGTACTTTCTTGTGGGTTTTAAATCGATAAGAAACTTCTAAAAAATGCTTCTTCGGCAGATTTGGTTGTGCCTCCAAAGCATCATTTGCTTTAAAGGTTACTTTAATCGGGATGTCCTTTAAATAGGTGAAATATTCGGGATGTGTTATCATGCCCAAGGTTGCGCAGTCAAACGGAATGAAGCCATAAACGCCGAAATAGGTTTCATTGAGTTTCATCCACGGCTGCACGGTTTCATAGAGCCATTTATCGGCTTCGTTATTCAGGTCTAAACTGGCCAAATCTATCCTGCCAATATGGATGTAAGAACTTGGTTCGTAGCCTGCAAAAACCAATGGAATGGGCGATTCCAACAATATGTCCATTGATTTGGTGTCCATTTCGTAATTGTAATCAAACACGTTCAGGTTACCTAAACCCGGATTGAACACCATGCCTGGCATCCGTGCCGCACACATCACCACTTTCTCAATTTGGGGAATAATATCTGGGTGGTTTTTAATTAAAGTTGCTACATTGGTAACCGGCCCCAACGCCAAAATTGTCAATTTTTCTCTTTTTAAAGCGTTATACATGGCCCGCGTTCCATCGTTTTCTGTGCCCAAATCATTGGCAAAAGGGGAGCCTTTATAGACAGGAATCGAATCTCCACGGTTGTGCCATTTCAATAATTTGTGAATCACCGCATAGCCATAATCAACGTATGTGATGTTGCTGATCCCTACTATTTTTATTTGAGGCTGCTTGAGCGCCATGATTAATGCAATGCCATCGTCCACTTCACGCGCTTCTTTGTCAGGCATGCCAATCATGATATCTGTATCGAACCAAATTTTGGTCTGCGCTTTGTTAAGATTTGAAACCAAAGCAATTAACAAGAAAAGAATGGCTTGCTTTTTCATTTTACTAAAAATTTATACGCTTTATCCAATAATTCTTGCCTGAACACTAAATCTACTTTTAAGGGCAATTGAGCCAATCCGATCAATCGGCGCATGATCTCTACACCGACAAATTGATTTAATAAAACCATATCCAAGGCCGTTTTTAAGGAATAGTCGTTTAAAACAGATTCAACGGTGCTCTCTTCGTGATTGGTAAGATACAGGTGGGCAATCATCACGGCCAGGTCAAATTCTTTGCAACCATAAAAGCAAAATTCGGGGTCAATAATTTTAATACCCTGTTCCGTTTTGAGCCAACTTCCGGGGTAAAAATCGCCGTGTAAAAGGGTGTCACCGCTGCTTAAATACACTTTACCTAAAGCGGCAATGCTCTTTTTGAGCATAGCATCTTTTTTATATTTCATAGCCACCGCTTGAAGCCCTGTTTGAACAGTATCTAAATCAAAACCGTTTTCACCCAAAAAAGGGTAATGAAAGATATGCTCGTGGTTAAGCTTCCGCATTTTCAGGTTGGCGATTTTTCGACTTCCCTTAGGTCTCTGAAAATGCTGGTGCAACTTGTTTAGGTAATGGACTAAATCGCGGGTTTCTTCCAGGTTCAGTTTTTTATTCAAATGGTACAAAAACGTAAAATCACTGGCCATGCCCAAATCCTCTAAAACGAGGATATGGTTTTGCTTGTCCAAGCCAATCAAGGCAGGCATTAGTTTTTGAACCGTAATTTCAGTCGAAATAGTTTGATAGAAGATGCCTTCTATGACGGCTCTGTTAGCAGGAGCTGCCACATGCGGATATTTTTCTACGTAGTCTCTGGATTGTTTAACAATCAATGTTCTCTCGCCGGTGTCTATCCTCAAAACATAATTCATGTTGCCTTCGCCTGGTATTGAAACCGACTTGATATTTTCCGGCGTTGAAAGCCATTTCCGTTGTTTTAGATACTGAGCCAATGCTTGTGGCTCATTTGCATTGAGTTGAAACATTATTTTTCGATTATTTACCCCAAATCCAGTCCTACTCACATTGGAGCAGAGACTGGATTTGATTATTAAATTACGAACTGCGGCTTGAATTAGAGAATGAACCTTAACCCAAACTGGAATTGGCGCGGGGGACTTGCATTTCGTTGCTGAAACAAGCCGCTCGTACTTGAACCTGCTTGAATTTGATTGCTTTGTGTGGCGTTGTTGCTGTAGCCACTCAAGTTTTCCGCATTGAACAGGTTAAAAACATCTGCACGTAACTCCAGTTTTGAATGCGCTCCAATTTTAAATTGATGCTGAATCCCCAAATCAAACGTGTTGCTCCAGGGCAAGCGGTCGCTGTTTCTGCTTTCACCAGGATAGCGATCACTGTTGCCTACATACGCATCGCCAAAGCCCGAACCATCCCCATTCAAATCTGTGGTGCCAAAACCAAGTGGAATTCGATTAATCGGTTGACCGCTTTGTATTAGGGTGGCTATCGTAATGGAGGTGTTTTTAAAGGGATAATAGTTGAATATACCGTTGATATTGTGCGTCCGGTCATTGATAGAAGGCCCCCATTCGGTGGCGTAGTTATTGGCATCCTGCGCTCTGAAATTGATGTCATCTGTATTGTTTTTCAAGGATGACAGGGTGTAATTGATGCGATACGCATAATTGTCATCTCCTTTCAGCTTTTGAAAATTAAAACTTGCTGCGTAATATTCCGACTTGCCAGCGGTTTCAGTCATAACCACGTTTCTCGCAACTCCCGTAACCGTTTCGCCATTGATAACAGCCGAATTGTTTACAATAGGAATTGGCCGAGAAGCATCAGCTTCTGCCTGCGTCCTGACCACTACGTTGTTAGGGTCAATGGCGTATTCCGCCGCTGCATTCAGGTTGCGAACGCGGAACAAATGTTCCCCTCGATTGTGCACCAGGTCAACATAAAACAATTTATTTTCATTGATTTGAAGTTGATAACCCAGCGTTATCTGATGAGACAATGGATTTTGATAACCATTTGGGTTTAGTATTCTTCTCTCATTGGAAAATGCCTTTTCACGCTGCCCTTGCAATTGAGCGTTGGTTGGCCCCTGCAAATAAGCAACATTTGAAACACTCGCGGAGGCGTTGCCGTCAAAGGTGATGGCATCAATATTTGTGTTTTGAGGCAGGATACCCAATCGAACCAGTTCCTGCAACTGTGTTTTGTAATCCGCCGAAGTCGTGTTTTGTTGCAAAGCATCGCTATAAATAGCATAGTTTATTTTGTCGTAGGCAATGCCATATCCGCCGCGCAGGCTGCTGTTGTCGGTTAATTTATAGTTCAAATGGAATCGAGGCGCGAAATTATTGTAATCGCCCTTTGAACTACCACCTTTTGACAAGTTATCATAATCGTAACGGAACCCAATGGTCAGGTTTAGTTTTTCCGTCACTGACCACAAATCTTCGCCATAAACCGAATAGATATTCTGGGTAGTCCCAAAAGAATTTGGCCGCAATTCAATACTGTAACTCGTTACCGCTGCGTCGGCAGGCAGGTCATTCACACCGAGATTTGCCCCCAAATTTGCATTTTTTATTGTATTTATCTGCTCCTGGGTCAAATCGACGGTATAGTTTCCATTTGGCGTGCCGCCTCCGTACAATTGATGCTTTGCGCTGATGAGGTTGAACCCTGCTTTAAAAGTATGGTTCCTGATGTAGTACTTGAACTTCTGCTGGACTTGTACCGTATTTTCATGCGAGTCAAAAACGTAACCGGGGTGCCCCAAAATAGCAATCACTTCATCATTCGGATTTCTGACCACTACTTGTGGGTCGTCCGGGTTATTAGGCTCGGCATAGTTCCACCTGAAACTGCTGTATTGGAGGTTGGTTTCTGCACCAAAACGTCCGAAGTTATAGGCATTTTTTAAAGACACCAGTGCGCTGTTGCGTTGTTGTTTATTGCCTGCTGAAGGAAAAGAAACGCCACCATCCAATCCTCCTCCCTGTCGCTCAATATCAACAATACCCACATTGGCTTTCAGAGAACTTCTGAAGTCCTCATTCCAGATTTGGTCAATTTTGGCGGAAAAATAATTGAATTGATTCGTTCCTCTAACCGTTTCGTTGATACCCAGATCGTTGACTTTGAGTAAATTGTCTTTTACGTCAGTGGTATGCTCAAGATTCAGGAAATAAAATGTTTTGTCCTTTTTCAATGCGCCGCCCATACCAACACCAGCCTGGTAACGGGCAAATCCATCTTTAACTTGGTTTCCCGACAGATCCCTTTGGGCAAAAGGCGATGTTGCATCTATTACAGTGCCGGGACGAGTGAGAAAAAAGGCTTCCCCTTTGGTCTCATTGGAGCCTGATTTGGAGGTAATATCAATAATGCCGCTACCAGTTAGCCCGTATTCGGCAGAAAAGTTGCTCGTCAAAGCCGTGATGTCTTTTACAAAACCAGCCGGAATGTTGAATTTTTGACCGCCGAGAAAGCGTTCATTATTGTCCATCCCATCTATCAGGTAGGAAGTAAACAGTCCATTCGCACCATTGATGCTCACATTTGGGGCTTCTGGATAAAAACCTGTGGCTTGCGTAATATTGGGTAAACGGTACAACACCCTTGTAATGTCACGCCCTTCAACCGGCAATTCCTGGATTTCCTTGGCTTTTAACTCAAAGGAGACCTCTGCATCCTGCCGGTTGATTTCGGAAACAGCGCCTGCGGTTACAACTACTTCGTTCAGGCTCAGTCCTTGAAACGATGACTTTTGTAGCACCAGCTGAATGCTGGCATTTTGATTGGAGCGGATATTAATCCCGTCAAAATTTTGGGGTGCAAAGTTTTCATCCCCGTCAAAAGCTACTGAATAACCATCCACAGCAGCTATGTTTTTAAAAACGACCTTGCCTTGTCCATTCGTGGTTTGCTCCTGTTTGTAACTCCTGGAACTGTTTTCGAGCCGGATAGCCAGGTTAGAAATCGGTAATTTCGTCCCTCCATCGAGAATACTCACTACAATATCTTGCTGTGCAAAAGCGAGTGTAGATAAAAGAAGAAGGAGTGAGGTAAATGATAGCTTCATAAAAATTCACTTTTTTGTTGAAAATTGAAAAACCAATGCAGTCAAAAAGGCGTAACCATCCCGACATATCGAAAGAGTCGGTGTCTAAGCCAAATCCTGACAAAACGGTTGAAAAAATTAGAAATAAGCTGGGTGCCGATATGCTATACCAGCCAGTTTTCACCACCCCCTATACTTAGGCGGTTTAATGCCTTTTAACCGTAGATAAACAATCAATTGCCCGCGGTGATGCGTGTGGTGGTCGTGCATCAGGTTGATGATTTGCCTTCGCGTCATTGGGCCTGCAAAAAAATCGCAAACCACATTGAGGGAGTCAGGGGAAAGGTTATCCAAGGTTTGTTGAGCGAATAAGAACGAAGCCTCCAGTAATTCAACCGTTTCTTCCGGGGTATGTACTTTTTTCTCTAATAGCGGATGCTCAAACTTCCTACCCCCAAGGTAAGTGCCAGCCAGCCAGGTCATATTTTCTCCAATGTGTTCCAATTGCTCCGAAAACGAGCGCTCGTCTTCCACCGGTTTGAAATCATAGCTTTCAAAGGGCATCGACTTCGCCAATTCGAGAGTATAAGCCGTGGCGTTTTGCCATTTCTGAATAGATTCTTTCAAAAAAAGAGAATCCTGGGCTTTCAAGTTATTAGGATGAAGCATCCCAAAATGAAAGAATAATACTGTGTAAAATACGATTCGCATGTTGATGAGGCTAAAATCTTTCCTGTATATAAGCAATTGCCTGACTGATATTATAGCTCAAGGTAGATGGGCCGCTACGAACAAAAAAATATTCCATACTGCCATCTTTTACAAAAACGGGTTTGGAGGACGGATCACAATCCACACGAAGGATGAAAGACTCCCCTAATTTGACCAGATCATAGTGAATGTACTGACTCACAAAAGTGCCCATTCGGTTTTCGAGCAGGTGGCTAAAATGAAGTAAATACTTGTCTGGGTTGGCAAATTCATCCGGCTCGACACCCAGAATATCGCCATTATCCTGTATGCCAACCAGCAAAGTACCACCTTTGTTATTTAGAAATGCAGCCACCGTTTTAAGTACGGCCAATTCTATTGCAGGGTCTTTGGCATTGGTTTTCAGGTTTTTCCGAAGCGTGGATTTGAACTCCACCTGTTCGTTTTCTCCATATTCAATCAGAATTCGGGTAGATACCTGATTTCTGGATTGCAGACGCACGATCAGTTTTCGGGCTATCGTTTTGACAACATGAAGTGAAACCGCCGGATGAACGTGGTCATGCTCAAAAAAACGAGTAGCATCTATTTCCAGCACAGTCGATTTTGTGCGGGCCACAGCGGTCGCCAATCGAACGGTATTGTTGATGATCGCCCAATCTCCAAACATTTGACCTGGGTTCAAATCAAGTGGCTCCCGTCTGCTGAAGTTCATCCGAACATGCCCGGTTTCAAGAATGAAAAATGAATTCGCAGGTTGGGACTCCGAAAAAACGATTTCTCCGGGGTGGTAGGTCTCAAATCGTGAAATCGGTAAAAACGCTTCAAATTCGGAGCCATTTAGCCCTGAGCACTCTTCATTGAGTCGAAGAAGGTTTGTGATTCTTGTATGGATTGGATCGAGCATAATACATCGGATTAAGTAATGAAGTTGTCGGTTGGGTTTCGCAATCCTGACAAATCAGCATCTATTAACTGCGATTTACCTACCTTTACCCCGATGAAAAAATTCTTCGCCATATTTCAACTCATCTGTTTTTGCGTGTATTCGTTCACGTATAAAACGCATTATTGCTATCACCTTGATAGTGGTGAGCGGTTTCATGGCGATTGTCAGTGGGAGAGAAAGGCACTTGGATTTGATAAAAGCGAGGCCCAAACACACATTCTCCCACTTCGATATTATTGCCTCGATGTACATAAAGACAAAGTAGTAAAAAAGGAAAACACATCTTTCCCTTCTTACCAAGTTGATTTACACATCGTTTTCGCGACTTGTTTTTTGCTCAAGTCGTCCATTAGCGAGGAGACTTTATCTTGGCAAGGAACTAATTTTCCAATCCGGGCAGGTCCCGGATTGCTTGCCAACTCCCTTCGTGGTCCACCTTTGGTTTAGCCTTTCTTTCTGACAGGGTTTGTTTTCGCCCCTGCACGAAGAAAGGCTTTGGTGTTTGCACCCATTTCCATTCATTTTATTGAAAAAATTGCCGTCATTCAACACCTGTAAAGTGTTGGTTTGTATCGGTGTATTTGTCATTCAACCAAAGGTCTAATCATGTTAGAAATTGCTTTTAAAAATAAATACCTGATTGTCGTTTTGGCGTTGCTCGTGGCGGTAATCAGTTTGGTGGTCTTGCAGCGATTGCCTGTTGATATTCTGCCCAATTACAAAACATCGGCGGTACAAGTATTGACACTCTATCCGGGAATGCCTGCCGAAGTCATGGAAAAAGACATTACCAGCCGCATCGAACGCTGGACAGGTCAAGCCAACGGCATTGAAAGGCAGGAAAGCAAAAGCCTTATCGGTGTCAGTATCGTAAAGGATTTTTTCTCGGAAGGCATAGACCCGAACACGGCTTTATCGCAAGTTACTTCGTTGGCAATGAGCGATTTGTATTACTTGCCGCCGGGGACTGTGCCGCCAATGGTCATGCCTTACGACCCGACAGCTTCCACGCCCCTGGCATTGTTGGCGGTGAGCAGCGACAGTCTTTCTGAAAAAGAACTGTACGATATTGCCTATTTTCAATTGCGGAATTTATTGGGGTCGGTCAAGGGCATTATCGCCCCGGCGGTTTATGGCGGCAAATTGCGGCGGATTTATATGTACGTCTATCCCGACAAATTGCAGGCGTACAATCTTTCCCAAACGGACGTGGTGGATGCCGTGCAGAAAAACAACGTGATGATTCCGACGGGCGATGTGAACATCGGCAATATAAATTACAGCGTAAATGCCAACGGCATGTTGCCGAAAGTGGACGATTTCAACAACATCGTTATCAAAATGGGCAACAACGGTTCACCCATTTTCCTGAAAGATATTGGCTACGCAAAAGACGCCAGCGCCATTCAAACAAACGTGGTGCATATCAACGGCAAACGGCAGGTTTATATCCCAATCTATAAAAGAACGGGCGCGAACACAATCGCATCGGTTGAAGCCGTAAAAGGCAAATTGGCGGAACTGAAAACCCGTTTGCCCAAGTCCGTCAATCTGGATGTCATCCTCGACCAATCTTCTTATGTTCGGAACGCTATCAATGGATTGATAAAAGAAGGGGTTATCGGCTTGGTATTGGTTTCCTTGGCGTTGTTCCTTTTTTTGGGCAATTTTCGGGCAACGTTTATTGTGGCTTTGAGTATTCCGTTGTCTGCAATGTTTGCGTTTATCGGCTTGTATTTTACAGGCGATACAATCAACAGCATGACTTTGGGCGGGTTGGCGTTGGCTATTGGTCTAATGGTTGACGACAGTATTGTGGTGCTTGAAAATATTGACAAGCACCTTAAAATGGGCAAATCGCCCGAAAAAGCGGCTTACGACGGGGCAAAAGAAGTGGCTTTGCCCGTTTTGGTAACGACCCTCACGATTGTCATTGTCTTTTTCCCCATTGTCTTTTTGACGGGCATTTCAAAATTCCTGTTCATGCCGTTGGCAATCATGGTCTCGCTTGCCATGATTGGTTCACGCCTCATTTCCATGACGCTCGTGCCGATTATGGCAGCCGCTTTTTTCAAAGGACACGATGACAATCATTCGCCAAAAGGTTTTCTTGGAATGTTTGACAGGGGCGTTCAAAATTTGACCATTCGTTATGTACGCAGCATGGATTCTGTATTGAAAAATCGTTGGCTGGTTTTGGGAACGGTGGGCGTTTTGTTCGTGCTTTCGATGTGGGGCTTTACCAAGATAGGCACGGAACTGTTCCCAAAAATGGATGTCGGGCAAATTTCGATTGACGTGCGCATGGAAAGCGGCACCCGCATTGAAAAATCAGAAGAGACGATTACCGGGATAGAAAATTTCCTGAAAAAAGAAATCGGCGAGGATTGCGGCATTGTCATTTCCAATATCGGCGTTTTGAACGACTGGCCCGCAGCATACACGCCCAATTCGGGCACACAGGATGCCACCATTGCCATACAATTAAATGAAGGATACAAAACCAAAACGGCTGATTACGTTGAAAAACTTCGCCCAAAATTGAAAGCACAATTTGCGGGCGTGCAGTTCATTTTCAATACGGGCGGCATCATCACTTCTGCTTTGAATTTTGGTTTGCCGTCGCCGATTGATATTCAGGTCATTGGAAACGACTTGCACAAATCACATGAAATCGCCGTAAAAGTCCGGGACATGGTGCAGAACATCCTCGGAACAGAGGATGTGCGGATTCACCAACGCTACGACCACCCTGAAATCAAGATAGATATTGACCGCACCAAAGCCGCACAATTGGGCATCAACGCCGAGGAAGTGGTCAAAAACACGGTCGCTGCGCTCAATTCGTCGGTCAATTTCAAGCCGTCGTTTTGGATAGACGAAAAAAACGGCAACCACTATTTTGTGGGCGTTACCTATCCTGAAATAGAATTGGACAATCCGCAATCGGTCGAAAACATTGCCTTGAAAGGCACGAACGGCAATGTTACCTTGCTGAAAAACATTGCCAAAACATCCCTGACTTCTGCGCCGATTGAAATAAACCACCTCAATATCCAGCGTGTCACGGATGTTTTTGCCAACGTGGAAGGCAGGGACATTGGCTCGGCTGCCAAAGAAATAGAGGAAAAATTGGCGACGCTCCGCAAGGATTTGCCCGAAGGTTATCAAGTGGAAATACGGGGCGAAGTTCAGAGCATGAACGAAGGGTTCAGCAATCTCGGTTTGGGTTTGGTGTTGGCAATTTTATTGGTCTATTTGGTGATAGTGCCGCTGTTGCGCTCGTTCAAATTGCCCTTGATTATTATTACCGTTATCCCGTTGGGTTTCATTGGTGTTGCCGCCATGCTTTTAGCCACAAATACTTATCTCAATATCCAATCCATTATGGGCATCATCATGATGATAGGCATTACGGTGGCGTACAGCAATCTTTTAGTGGACAAAATGAACAACCTTTTTAAAGAAGGAAAATCGTTGGTGGAGGCAATTACGGAGGGAGTCGCCAATCGTTTTCGCCCAATCCTGATGACGGCGATTGTGGCGGTTTTAGCACTTTTCCCAATGGCTTTGGGCTACGAAACGGGCGGCGAAGCCAATGTACCCTTGGCACGTGCCATTATCGGCGGCGTGTTGGCGGCGACGTTCTTATCGCTGTTTGTCGTGCCTGTTCTGTTCTATCTTTTCAATAAAAAATCAATAAAAAAATGATGATAGTCCTTGCAAAATGGATTGTAATCGGGTTTGGAGCATTCTTCATTTTTGCTGGTATGCTCATGCTTTTTGCACCCCGAAAAGCGAATCGGATATTGAGAAAAGCGGGAAGCACGAATTTTATAAACTATGCGGAAATTACCATCCGAATGATACCGGCAATAGGGCTGATTTTATCCTCGAATTCTTCAAGGTATCCGGAATTTTTCAAAATTTTTGGCTGGTTTATGCTTGGGACTTCACTGGTTCTTTATTTCGTTCCCAGACAACTTCACCATCAATTTTCAGTAAAAAGTGCTGATATACTTAAACCCTTGTACTTTCAATTGATTTCGCCCTTGGCGTTTTTAATTGGTGCATTCCTTATTTATTGTTTGCTATAACCAATGAATAATAAAACCCCTCAAAATCAATCCAATCATCATTCATTCCGTAAACGACAATAAAAAATGAAGTCAATCATAAAAATGCTATCCATCTCGCTTGCAGCGATTTTGGCTTTTTCTTGTGGGAACACCAAAAAAGAGGATGTTTCCCAGCAATCCGAAACCCGTAACACGCCTACCGTCTTGGTGAGCAATCCGCAAACGCACCCATTCAGCGCAAACCTGCAAATAACAGGCACGGCAAAACCCAATCAAACCGTCAAGTTGTTTGCCATGACGAGCGGTTTTTTGGTGAAATTATCAGCCGATATTGGCGATTTTGTCAAAGAAGGGCAAACGCTTGCAGTTTTGGAAAATCCCGAATTGCTGCGGGACAAACAACGTTTGGAGGCCACGTTCAACGAAAAACGCCTCCTGTTCGAGCGATTGAAAAACACGCCCGAATTGAGCCAAACAGGTGCAGATTTATTAGGCAAAAAAGCGGTTTATGAACGATTGAAAAGCGTCTATGAAAAAACGCCGCAACTCACCACGATTGCCGATGTCGAACAAGCAAAAGCCGCTTATGAAAGCCTGAAAGCATTATCGGTTGTCGAGTTGGAAAAAGCCGAAGCCGAATACCACAGTTTGCAGGCGCAATTCAATTCCAATCAACAGCAAATCAATTACTTGACAATAAAAGCCCCGTTTCCGGGCATCATCGTCAATCGTTTGGCGGACAAAGGCGCAGTCGTTCAAAGCGGTTTGAACAATGCCAACACGATGCCTTTGTTTGAATTGCAAAGCATACAACCTGTTCGGCTACAAATTGACGTGCCGGAATCGGATGCGGTTTTGATTGAAAAAGGGACAAAAGTGGCGGTTTCGTTTCCCGAATTGCCCAATGGAAAATACACCGCAACTGTTTCCCGCATTGCTTACAGTTTGGACGAAATGACCAAAACCATGAAGGCAGAAGTTGATTTGCCCAATCGGGATTTGAAAATAAGGACAGGGATGTATGCCAAAGTGGATATTCAAAGGAGCGGACACAAAGAAGTTTTGTCCGTTTCCAATGATGCGATTGGCAATATAAAAGGGCAATCTTTTGTGTATGTCGTGCGGGACGGTGTGGCAAAGAAAGTGGATGTAAAAACGGGCATCCGTGATGATAAATTTACCGAAATCCTCAATGCCGACATTAAAACCACCGATGCAATCGTGGTAAAAGGCAAAGAGTTTTGCAGCGACGGGGCTGCAGTTCAAACCAAATCTTCCACCAATCAATAAAATAAAATGAATTTCAGATATAAAACTCAATTTGTTGCTGCCTTGCTTTTTTGGGCAATCTTACAATCAAGTTATGGGCAACAAACTTATCCGCTTAATCTTGAAACGGTCTTGCAATTGGCTGGTGCCGATAATTTGACCGTAAAAGAATATCAATTGAAGCACCAACAGGCATTGGCCGAACAAAGCAAAGCCAAAGAATGGTGGCTTCCCAATGTCTATGCCGGTGCAACGACGCATTATTTGAATGGCGCAGCTATGAACACGGATGGCGAAATTTTTCAATCGGTCAATAGAAACAACCTTTGGGCAGGTTTGGGCATTGCCGCCGAAATTGATTTTGGGAAAGGTTTTTATCAAACTTTGGCAGCCAAACAGAACGTAGAAGCCGCCAATTTTTTCAGTCTTGCAGAACGAAATCAAGTAGTTCTAAAGGCGGTGGAAACTTATTTTGATTTGCAGGCTGCACAATTGAAAATGGGCTTTCTTCAATCGCTCGTCAATCAATCGGACACGCTTTCGCAACAGATAAAAATTCAGGTGGATGCGGGTTTGCGCTATCAATCGGAGTATTTGTTGTCGCAAAGCAATCTCAATCATTTGAAAATAGCCATGCTGCAAGCAAAAAGCGAATGGCAAAAACAGTCTGCTTTGTTGGCGAACGTATTGAATTTGGAAAGCAATATCAATTTGATAAGCGCTGATACTGCACTCGTCGCATTGCCGCCCTTGACACAAGCTGCAGAAACAAACGGCATTGAAAAACGACCCGAATTTTTGGGTCTAAATGCCGAATTGCAATCGTTGCAGACGCATCGAAAAACTGCCAACGAAGGATTGTTCTTGCCAAAACTGCGGGTTGGCATGGACAACGGAGCATTTGGGGCTTATTCCAGTTCATTGAAAAATACATTTCAATTAAATGCCTCGCTTTTATGGGATTTGCCTTTTGGGCGATTGACCTACAAAGGCGATTTGAAACAATGGGACACAAAAATCTTGTTGCAACAGAACAAGGCCGAGCAATTTAAAAATCAATTTGAACAGGAAATAGCCACCGCCACCGCACAGCTGGCAATCGCCAACGAACAAATGGGCATTGCCAAGGAAGCCCTGCAATGGGCAGCCGAGGCATTGAACCAAAGCATGGAGCGACAAAAATTGGGGACGGTAAAACCCTTCGAGGTTTTTCAGGCACAACAGATGTATTTGCAGGGGAGGATGGATTATCTTTCGGCTGTTTCGGCATGGAATAAAGGGCAGTTTGCGTTGAAAGTGGCGAAGGGGGAGCGGCTGTAAAAAACAGACTTAAACAGCACAACAACTCAATGCACCCACATCTTTCGTGAAACCGATGGCAGCCAGTTTAATGCCCTCCGAAAGCGTCAAATACGGGTGGAAACTTTCGGCAAGTGCCGTGACCGGGATGCCAAACTTGATGGCATAACTCAACGCCGTGACTAATTCGCCGCCTTCCGGGGCAACTATTCTTGCGCCGAGCAAGCGGTCGGTTTCGGAATGGCGGATGAGTTTGATGAACCCATTGGTATCATTGGCGGCGATGCTCCTCGGCACGTTGTCGAGCGTTATTTTGCTCACTTCGAAGGGTATGCCTTGCGCCTGTGCCTCCGCCTCGTCCAGCCCAACGCCCGCAATTTGCGGGTCGGTGAACACCACCCAGGGCAGTGAAGTGTAATCGGCTTGCCTTTCGGTGCCCGTGAAAGCATTTTCGATCGCAATTTTCCCCTCGTAGGCAGCGGTATAGACAAAAGCGGGCGTGTTGGTCACGTCGCCTACAGCGTAGATGTGCGAGAGATTGGTTTCCATTTTTGCATTGACTTCGATATGTCCGTTTTTGGTCAGGCGCAGTCCGATGTTTTCGAGTCCCAAATGCTGCGTGTTGGGGCGCGTGCCTGCCGCCACGACGATGCTGCCGGGTTCGGCAATTTGGGTCGCTGACCCGTCCGGGCATTTGCAATGGATGATGGTTTGGCTGCCCTGTTTTTCAAATTTCAGCGCCCGGAAATTGGGCAAAATCTCGATGCCCTCGCTGCACATTTGCTTTTCCAGTGCTTCGCTGATGTCGGGCGTTTGGGTGCGCAGCACGCGGTCGGTAAATTCGATGATGCGGACTTTCGTGCCGAGACGGTTGTACGCCATGGCGATTTCCAGACCGATGTAGCCTGCGCCCAGGATGGTCAGGCTTTCGGGCTGTTGTTCCAAATCGAACAGGGAAACGTTGGTGAGGTATCCCACTTCATTCAAACCCTCGATGTCCGGCACGTTCGTGGTCGCCCCGGTGGCGATGAGGTATTTGAGGGCGGTATAACGGTCTTTGCCGTTGACGACGATGGTTTTTTCGTCCTCGAATTTTGCCCAGCCTTCCACCAATTTCAGGTGTTCGAAGCCCTCCACCACGTCCATGTACTTTTTCTGTTGCATGGTGGCGACGAGTGTTTTTTTGTCTTGAATGATTTTTTGAAAATCCACGTCCGCACCTCTTGGGCGGATGCCCGCAAAATTGGAGTGGGAGGCGTGGCGCACGGTTTCAGCGGCACGGATGAGGTTTTTGGAAGGCACGCATCCCACGTTGACGCAAGTGCCGCCGAAGGGCAGCCCGCCATTGACCATGAGCGTGGAAAGCCCCAGTTCTTCGGCCTTGATGGCTGCCGAAAACGCAGCCGAGCCGCCGCCGATGATGATGAGGTCGAAGCGGTTGCCGGGTTTGGCCGCGTCGTTGGAAGCGGGCAATTGCGCCCTGTAGTTTTTGCTGCCGTTGATGAGGTCGGCAATTTCCTGTGGGCTTGTCGCCGTTTGGTCGTAGGAAAAGGAGCCTTTCCCCGTCGAGTAATCCACTTTTTTTGAAAGGATGCCCGGTTTGCCCTCCAGCATTTTTTCAATGCCAATTGCACAATGGTCGCAAGTCATTCCTGTAATGTCGAGTTGTATTGTTTCCTTATTCATTGTTTTTTTTCTTGTAGATTTAATGGTTGATTTTAATTACCGAAACACTATTGTCGCCATAGTTGGTCACATAGATTTTATTTGCGAGTGGCACAATGCCTATGGGCTGGTTTCCGGTAGTGTAGGTTTCATCTAATTTTACATACCCGTCCGTTTTATAGACATCTATTTTTGATGAATTGAAATTTATGATATAAAGTTTATCTTCATTTTCGTTGGGAACTGCTTCTTCCGGTCCGTCTAAGCCGGAAATGGTATGAGTAATTTCTTCTTTATCAGAATCAACGACATACATAGTGTTGTTTTTAAAATTGCTTATATAGAGCAGCGTTCTGTCGTGATTGGCATGTATCAATTCAGGTTTGCCACCAAGATTCCTTATTTTGCTCTTCTTTGTTTTTGAGTCAATGATAGAAATGGTTCCATCCTCTGTATTCGTTACATAAATATTGTTTTCATTGGCTGAAAGTCCAATACCATCAGGTGCGTTTCCAGTATTGTAGCTGTCAATGTCTTCTAAAGTCTGCGCATTGAGTTTAAAAACTTTTTTGACTTCAATGGCAATGACAAAGATAAACTTCCCGTCTTTTGAAGCCACGACACCACCCAGAGGCGAATTAAAATCGCGTTGTCTTACTATTTTGTCCGTTGTAAAATCGATTACCACCATCTGTTTCTCATAGGCACTTACGGCTACTTCGTTGGTGTTGCCAAGTCGAGAAAAACCCCAGGGATAGCGCACACCCGATATGGTTTTATCGACCTGATCTGTTTGCGTGTTAATCACCGAAATGGTGGTATCTTCTACATTGGCGATGTAGATCTTTTGTTTATCGGGCGTCAGGAACATAGCATCCGGGCCCTTGCCTACTTTTATGGCTTTTCCTTTTGCATTTTCCGTTTCTAAAACCGTGCTTTCTGGTGTAGCCGTTTTTGTAGGTTCCTCCTTTTTTTCAGGGGACATGCAGGCGTACGTTAGAGAAATAATCGATACTACAAAAAGTACCTTAAAGTGAATTTTCATAATGTTTTCTTTTTAGATTTTGTTAGAATTAATTTTAAAAAGGGTCGAAGCAAAGTCAGTTGCTCTTGTTTCAAAGAATAGAAAATGGTCTGTCCTTCTTGATCATTGGGTTTGATCGCTTACAAAACAGCTTTATGTCCTTTTGCCGTGTAACCTGTTGAATTGATGGCTTTTTCAATCGCCTCGATAGATGTTTTGCTTTCGTCGAACCGGACTACGGCAGTTCCTTTTTCATACGAAACAGCGACTTCGAGAATGCCGGGGAGTTTGGAAATTTTGGCTTTGACATGGTTTTCGCAGCCCGTGCAGGTCATGCCTTCGATGGTGAACTCCATTTTTTTGACCTTGCTCTCTTCCGAAACCATGGCGGCGTTTTCCGTTTTCGGGAAAAAGATGCCCGAATAGTAGGGAAAGGCGGAGGTGACGGCGGCGAACAGGGTCACACCGACGAGAAAGGATTTGCTTTGTAAAAACGAGCTTTTTGGCGTGATTTCGCAGCCGCAGTCATCCCCGGTTGCTACGGGCCGCAATTTGAGGTACCAGGCAAAGCCCAATGCCAAGGCCGTTGCGCCCAAAAGATAAGGACGGGCGGGTTCTATCCACGAAAAAGAGGAGGCAAGGCTGCCTGTGCCTGCCAGGAATGCCACGACGGGCGTGATGCAGCAAAGCGACGAGGCTACTGCCGTGAGGATACCCGCAAACGGGGCTGAACTTTCGAGTTTCATCTTTTTGAATTTTTAAAATTAAAAAATGGCTGTTTTCAAACCAGCACGGCACCGGAAACCTCCGTGATGTGGCTGAACAGTGGGCGAATAATTGCCAAGGGTTCGCTTTTGAGGGAGTAAAAAATCGTCTGCCTCGATTTTCGGATTTGCACGATGTTGGCGTCTTTTAGTTTGCGCAAATGCTGCGAAACGGCAGGGATGCTCATTCCGAGGATGTCGGACAGGTCGCAGGGGCAGAGTTCGCCTTCTTCTTCCATGAGGAAAAGCATTTTTAGGCGCACCTCGTTGCCCGCAAGGCTCAAAATCTGTGAAAGCGTCTCAAAGGAGCGGGCAGACTTTTTGAGTTTTTGGCGGCAGGTGTGTATCTGCACTTGGTCGGCGTGTTGGCGGATGCAGGTTTGACCCTCCGTTGTTTGAATTTCTGTCATCTTCAAGATTTTGTACAAAGGTAAAATAATTTTCTTATTTAAGCAAATAATTAAATAGTGTTTAACAAAAACAAACCGAATGTTACTGGATTTTATTCCGTTGAGTCGGCTTTATGCGCAGTGATTACCTGTACGAAAGTTTGATTACGGGATATTCTCCAAAATATCTTTCACCTTCGACCTTTTCCTATAGTTCGGATCAAAATGCCGCCAAACGATTACCCCATTTTTATCAATAATGAAAGTGGCCGGAATGGGCAGGCGCTCCGAGTCGTCAGAATGACTTTCTTTCAGGTTTGCACCGAGCACCGTATTGTACATGAATCGTTGCGTTCCTCCGGGCTTAAAAGTGACGTCGAAAGCGTCTGATATTTTATACCCCTCATCGTAAAGCAATGTGAATTCTGCTCCAGTCTTTTCGACCGTTCGTTTGATGTATTCCGATTTTTCAGGCGAAACTACGACCACATTTGCCCCTTTTTCATAAATTTTGGGTAGGTTTTCTTGTATAGATTTCAAGTGCATATTACAGAACGGGCACCATTGTCCCCGGACAAAAATCAACACTACCGGCTTGTCTTCAAGCGCAGTAAATAAATTGTATGGCACTCCATGAATATCGTTGGCGACAAAATTTACAACCTTGTCGCCAACGGATAGTCCTTTCGCCTGATTAACGGTTTTGTACATTGTTGGGTTTATTGGTTGATGATTTTCGCGACCGTGATACCATAAACAACGTGCCCTAAAATGCTGCCGATAATCATTGCAAGCATTGACCCCTCCATTTCAGGTATTGGAAGAAACATGCCCATTACTGCCATTATGATTTGAGCAAAAATAAATGCAGCAAATCCGAAAATAGCGCCTTTTACAAAGAGGTTCTGTGTTTTTACTCTGGGTGCAAATAAATAAACATATCCCAAAGCGAAAATGATCCCAATCATAAAGTGCATAGCCCACCCAAGGGAGACAGGTACACTCATCATGGCGGCCAGCATTTCCGGCGGTGACATTTTGGGCATTCCCATCATGGGTGCAATGAACATTACCATCGTCATAACTGCGGTGCCGATAATCCCGGCAAGTACAGATTTACTTATATTACTCATTTTTAGAAATTTGAATTAAGGTCTTTATAAACCCTAATTGGGTGAAAAAAATTAATCTTGAAGGTATTCTGCATGTGCAATATCCCAATCACCATTAAGCATACGATGGATATAGCATGCGTCCGCCTGCGCGAGCAATTCGGAGCGTTGCTCTTCTGTAACATTGCCGTCAATGGCAATATTTACTTTCACAAAAGTTTTGAGTTTGCCCTCTTCCCGCTTTACTTCCTGGGAGAGTTCGGCGCGTACTTCGCCTATTTCCCAATTGTTCTTCCGGGCAATAAAACGCACCGTTGCCACCTTACACATAGCCAGCCCAGCCAGTACAAGTTCAGAGGGCGCAAGACCGAGGTCGGTTCCTTTTGAAGGGATGGGTTCATCGCCAACAATGGTGTGTTTTCCGTTGGTGATGATGCTTTGATAGCCTTCCGGCAGATTTTTAATTTTGATATTTGTTGCCATTTTTACTTTTATTTCTTTACACACAGAGTCGTGGAAAGCAGTAAAACCTGACAACTTCGCTTAATTTTATATACCCTTATTTATATACTTTCTCCCCTTTTTTAAGCCAGATACCCCAGGACTTGCTGTACGCATGGACTTTTTGAGTCGGAGAATTGGTCACATCTACTATTGGGTTGTCTTCATTCACCCATTGAAAAATACCGCCATAGAGGTTGACAACATGGTTGTAACCTGCTGCTATCAGTTTTTCTCCCACCTTTTCACTTCGGTAGCCTACGGAGCAATAGACCACAATGGCGCTATCTTTAGGGATGTCGGCCACCCGGTCGAGTGAAAAATCGTTGTAGCCTACAAATCGGGCATTTTCAAGATGACTTACTTCAAACTCGCGCTGTTCACGGGCATCGAGCAGGTAGGCGTATTTGGCTTGCGCTGCTTTAGCCTGTGCCACGTTCACTTCTGTCACGCTATGGGAGAGCAGGGTTTTAAGCATGACCCTGAATGTCTTGTTTTGGGCTTCTACCATCACAATGACCGCGAACATGGAAAACATTATACAAAGGAATTTCTTTTTCATGTTGACGTTTGAGCAGTTAAAACTTCAAGGAAAGTGAATCCCGTAGTGGGGCTGAAGCATTGTCATGTCTTGCCCAATAATCGGACAGGATCGATTTTTTCAAGACTCCTTTACTCGAAAGTTTACCACCATCCGCTTCCTCCCAGCCCAAAATACGGTATGGAGCAGCCGTTTCAAATCGGATATCCAATTTGCGGGGAATATCCGTGTATGCCAAATGCAACACGCTCTCTTTTTCACCGTTTTCGATTGAAATCTGGGCCTTTTCAACCTTGAACGGCTTGTGCTGAAATCGGAAATACAGGGTTGAGGGAAGTACGGTTACCGCGCCTAATTTTGAAAAACGGCTTGGGTCAATCCGCAGCGCCGTCCAGATTTCATCTTCCAGAAGCTCTGGTTTAAAGGATTGATCTGTGTCTCCTTCGGTTTCAAAATAGGAAAACTGCCGCAGACGATAGCTGCCATCTGGCTCCAGGTTAGTTTGAGCGAATACCTGACCGCACCAATCTTGCACCGTCCAGGCCGTTTTTAATGTATGTGAAAGTGCTTGTTGGTTGGGGGAAAACACTGAAAACATCAGTGAGTAATCATAAATACCCGTTTTGAAACGACGGATGGCGTTGAGTTTTAGTACTGGCACACGGTCAGCTCCAGCGGCTGCCGCATCGTCGAGTTTAACCTGCTTTTTTGCTGAAAAATCCTCCGTAACGAAGACATTAACCTGTTCCGCCACGCGGTTTTCGCCGTACCGGGACTGTATCACGTCGAAAGTGCTGATCTCGGCTTTGCCTTGATACCAATAATTGGAATTCGATACTGGAGCGAGGCTGGCTGGCACAGTTGGAGTTGGTGTGCTATTCATGCAATTCTGAAGTGTAGAGACTGAGAATAGGAAGAATAGCGTGTAGGAAAATACGAACTTCATCTTTTCGATTTTAATGTGAATAAAAGAAATGCAATGATCGGGATTGCGATTAGCATCCATCCACTTACACCGCAAACCACCTCTAACCCTAAATCCCGAATAGCCTGAAAAAAGCTATCCTGAAATGCGGCTTTAATCGCGTCCACCGTGAGCAAAGTATGTTTGACGCCTACAATCCGCTCACCCAGATGGATGAAAGGCATCATGGCTAAAAACTGCAAAGGCGCAGCGATATAGCTGACGACGATCATAATCGGGATATTAACCTTAAATCTAAGCCCAAATGCCACCATCAGCAGGTTTGTAACACCTACTACAGGGAAAATCGTCAATAACAAACCTGCCAAAACAGCCAGAACCATTTCTGGCCAGGTCAAACCCTGTTTGAAAACAGCTAATAATTTTTGGCAGTATTTTACAATAATGGATCTCAAAGCTTTACCGTTGAATTGATTTTTTCAATCGGAATATCTCTCTTTGTTCCGTTATTTTGTTCAAGCGTCACTGTTGGAATGCTTGTTTCTTTCCCCAGTCCCAGGAACAGCGTGCTGCTTTGGTCGGAAGCGAGTCCTTCTCCATAGACTCTTTGAAGCGTAACCGTTTTCCCATTACCAAATTTGGCAACGATTGTGGCGTTCGCATAATCAGGGCGGTTGGGTACTGCGATTTTAAGATAGTTGTTTCTCACATTTGCTTTGCTCATAAATGCCTTAGGCGTTCCGTTCAGGTTGGAGTAAACCAGGTCAGGAAACCCATCATTGTTGAAATCGCCTGATAGCGGGGAGATGGCTGCGTTCGGGTTTTTGGTATGTATCTTCCCTTCAATGTTCATAAAGGTTTGGTCTGGAAGTTGCAAAAGGAAACGACAAGGCAAGGGGAAAATCTTGCTGGTTGGTAAGTCCACATAATTTTCTGCAATCACCAAATCCTGCCTGCCATCGAGGTTGAAGTCCTCAAAAAGAGCCCCCCAAGAAAACTCATATTTTTCAGTTTTTGTCTTTTTGCCAGCATCTTCAAACTTGAAATCGCCCTTGTTTTCTAAAAATATCATATCGGTATACAGCGCCTGGTCGCTTCGCAGATCGCCCCGCAACATCATGGCTGGCATGGTTTTGCCAACATTGGAGAAAAACAAGTCCTGCAAGCCATCATTGTTGTAATCGCCTACAGCAATACCCATTGGGTAACTGAAAATATTGGTCAGGGGATGCACTACTTTTTCAAATTTCAACCCACCCTTGTTTTTGTAAATACGAGGTTCACCTGTGT
>JAUSMG010000125.1 GCA_030645295.1 Saprospiraceae bacterium
GGTATTTGTTTGCTCAGGTGCGTTGGGACAATCGGTTGATCGGTATCAAAGGTGCAAGGGGTACAGGTAAAACTACCCTGATACTTCAACGACTGAAATCCATGCAAGCCCTGCCGACCCAAGCGGCTTATTTTTCATTGGACGACCTGTATTTCACCCAAAACCACTTCTCCAAAACGGTGGAACAGTTTTACCGGGAGGGCGGAAAAGCCGTTTTTCTGGACGAAGTACACAAGTACCCGGGCTGGGCCATGGAGGTTAAAAACCTGCATGATTTTTACCCAGACCTGAACATCGTATTCACCGGCTCGTCCATCATAGATTTGGCGAAAGAAGAGGGTGATTTGAGTCGCCGTGTACTGATGTATGAGTTACAGGGCTTATCATTCCGCGAATTTTTGGATTTGGAAGGAGAGGTAAAGATTCCAGTTTTATCCTTGGAACATTTGACTGATCGCACAAACGATTTCGGAGCTGCGTTCCCATTTGATTTTCGGCCTTTGGAGTGGTTCAAGGAGTATTTATCACGGGGCTATTATCCCTTTTTCCGGGAAGACCGGGAGGGCTTTCACCAGCGCCTGCAACAATTGGTGCGCACAGTAGTCGAGTATGATATGGCGACATTAAAGGGGTTTGACCCCCGCAACGCCCGGAAATTGTTGCAGTTGCTCTATATTCTGTCCGCTAATGTGCCTTACAACCCAAATCTTACCCAATTGGCCCAAAAAGCGGACATCCACCGTAACTCTGTACTGAACTATCTGATCTACCTGGAACAAGCGCGTTTGATACGGCTTATCTCACCCGAAGGTCGAGGGCTTTCACTGTTACAAAAACCCGAAAAAATCTACTTGAATAACCCCAATCTTGCCTTTGCATTGGCTGGCGAAGGCAACAATCCGGGCACCTTGCGTGAAACTTTTTTTGCATCGCAGGTAGGGGCTGTCCATCGGTTGACCTCGCCACCAAAAGGTGATTTCAAAGTGGATGAACGATGGTTATTCGAAATCGGGGGCGTCAACAAAACCCATCAGCAGATTGCTGACTTGCCTGAAAGTTTTGTCGTCCGCGATGGCCTTGAATTTCCTGTTGGGAAATCGTTGCCACTTTGGATGTTCGGGTGCTTATATTGAACAAAATCTTGATTTTGCACAAGTGAATGTGCAAAAAATGACCACATCTGCACATTCATTTGTGCAACGTGGAAAATCTTCTGGCAAAATCAGCCCTAAGCCCTTTTCCCGGCCACCAGGAATCCACCTCCAATCACACACACTGCCGCGAGGACATAATACAAGGTGGTATTTTCAGAAGGCGACTGGTCCTGGGTCTTTATCTCAACTTCCCCAAGATCGATAATGGTCCGGTCCTTATCATGGCTGTTGAACGCCACGATGGCCAGTGCAACTCCTGCGATGATCAGGATGATTCCGATAGTTCGTTTCATAATTTGATGTTGTTAGTGGCGTGAATTAAATTTGTACACACGCTTAGTGAAAAAATCTTGAGCCAAGATAAGAGACTTAGGCCTTGTTCAAGTCAGAACACCCTAACTATTTCAATTTACGCTCCCATCGTTGGGTACAAAAGGCCCGCTGCTCAAGGGTTGGTCGCCTTCGGCCATTTTCGTAACGCGGAGGTATTGGTGGGCGCCATTGGGCTGGTAGATGGCCGCCACGCCCAGGCCGTGTTCCCGAAAAAAAACGAGCACCACATTGCAGCCTTCCAGGACCATAGCCCCGTGCACCAAACCAGCGGCTTGATATTCCATGAATTCTTGCCCGCCAAATTTTGGCTGAGCGGTTTTGAATACCATTTTACCAATGCTCTCTTTGGCCAGATCAATGAACGGATCGTCGGCTAGCGGTACACACGCTGCCTTGAATCTAGGGTCGGTCTGGTGCATCACGAGCAGATAGGTGATCGCCTGCTCATAATCGGGCGAGAGGAGCATTTTAAGTAGTTTGGTCAGTTTTTCCTCCATGGTAGTATGGTTTTCAATTCAAAATCTTCCAAAACAACTCCTTCATCAACTCCTCCTCTTCCGTGCCATCATTGTGCACCCCCTTAGAGCGCAAGTCATAATCTTTGAGATGGCCAATGATCTGGGCGCATTGCCCGGCGGAGAAGTTGGCCGCCGCGGCCTTGTACTCTTTCAAAAACCAGTCAGAACGCAATTCAAGCGCTTTTAACACCTCGCTATCGGGTTGGCCTTTGAGCGAATGCAGCATAAACACCTTGGAAAAGTAGGCGTATAGACTTGAAATTGTAACAATAAGCGGATTTTTCTTGATGTTGGAGGCAAAATGCTGTTGAATTCGGGCCACTTTGGTCCGATCACGGGTTGCGAGTGCCTTCTGCAACTCGAACACATTGTAGTCCTTGCTGATGCCGATATTGTCCTGAATGTGCGCAACGCTGATGGCCGCGCCAGCGGGCAGATTCAGGGCAAGTTTGTCGAGTTCATTGGCAATTTTGGCCAGATCGGTGCCAAGGTATTCGGCCATGAGCGCGGCAGCGTTGGGTTCGATGCTCTGCTTTCTGGCCTTGCAAGCGCTTGATATCCAGTCGGCGATCTGGTTGTCGTAGAGTTTTTTACCCTCAAAAAATACGATGTTTTTGCCGCCAAGCGCTTTGCCGAACTTCGTCCGCGCGTCTATTTTTTTGTGCTTGTAACTTGCTACAAAAACCGTGCTGGGCATCGGATTCTCGATATAACTGGTCAATTCTGCCAGGCTCTTCATCTCCTGAGCCTCACGCAAAATGACCACTTGCCGCTCACTCATCATCGGATAACGGCGCAGGTGATCGAGCAGCGTGAGGTGGTCTACTTCTTTGCCGTACAGTATGGTCTGGTTGAAACCGCGTTCGGACTCAGGCAATGCTTTGGCCTCCACCGCATCGGCGATTTGATCAATAAAAAACGGTTCCTCACCGTGAAGGAAATAAACAGGGGCAAACCGGCCAGATTGGATGTCGCGGAGGATTTCTTCGGCAGTCATTTTCTGAGGTGTTCGCTGCTCAAGCCTTTTAAAATTTGAAGGATCGCATTGCCGATCCTGACGAATTCTTGTTCTGCCGTTTGAAAATCAATCAGTCCCTTTTGCAGAAATTCGGATGCCCTGTTAAACTTGGAAGACAAACTGATCAAGTCATCGTATTCATTTGAGGTCGTGACCAGCATATTTTTCAAGTACTCGATCGCCTCGCTCAGGCTTTGGGTCATCAGTTTTTTAGCCTCGTGTTTAACTTCATTTAAGGCTACATTCTGTATATTGGATCTGCTCTTAGGTATGGAAGATTCCAAATAGAGATGGACGGCTTCTTCCTTGGAAGCAAAGAACTCGTGATAGAGTTCTTCTGCGAGATGAACGCGAAGTTCTATGACGATCTCCTTGGTCGGTTTTTCCATGCCTTACATGAAAAGACTTTGAACCCAGTCGGCAACTTTTTTATCGACTTTCCCGCCCGTGATCTTAACTTTTACATCAAATTTTTGACCGATCAGCTGAACTTCCATTTCATCGGCCAATTTTAATAGATTTTGCTTGATCCGGCTTTTTTGTATCGCCGCAAAATCCGGGTCAATGGTCCCCGAAGAATGGTAGATCTCCAGCTCCTCAAAACTGCTGAACAGCAAGGATAATCTTTTGTAAGCTTTCGAGAGTTCAAAGGTTTTGGCCACAAATAGCAGGTACTGCAGCGCCGTCCGTATGTCTCCGGATGCGATTTGCTCGCGTGATTTATTGATGAATTTGGTATGTACTGCCATGACTTAAGAGATTCTTATGCAAAGGTGCAAAATTTTGATCACTTTTAAGGGCAAAATAAAACCTGAACTTTGCCCTGTGAAAACCACGCAACACAATTCTGAGATCATTCGTTCCGAAGCCCTTCGCCTGGGTTTTGAGTTTGTGGGTTTTGCCCGTGCCGAACGCTTGGACGATGAAGCCCGGAACCTGGAAAAATGGCTTTCCCGCAATGCCCATGGGCGCATGGCGTACATGGAAAACCATTTCGACCTGCGTACGGATCCGACGCTACTGGTACCTGGAGCGAAGACGGTTATCTGTCTGAGCTTCAATTATTTTACTCCTGAAAAGCAGACTGACCCCGAAGCCCCAAAGATTGCCACGTATGCGTACGGAGCGGATTACCACCATGTAGTGAAGGACAAATTGAAGCAGCTCCTGCAATTCATTCAAACCGAGATCGGGGAAGTGAATGGACGCTGTTTTGTAGATTCGGCCCCTGTCATGGAGCGCGAATGGGCCAAACGCGCCGGACTGGGTTGGAATGGCCGAAATACATTAACCATCCATCCAAAACGTGGTTCCTTTTTCTTCCTGGCCGAGATCATCTGCGATCTTCCCTTGCTTTACGACGATCCCATCCGCGACCATTGCGGCACTTGTCGGCGTTGCATTGACGCCTGCCCAACGGAGGCCATCAGTCCGGAGGGATATTTTCTGGATGCTTCACGCTGCATCTCTTACCTGACCATCGAGTTGCGCGACGAGATCCCGGCTGAGTTCAAAGGGAAAATGGACAATTGGATGTTCGGCTGTGATGTTTGTCAGGATGTATGTCCCTGGAATCGTTTTTCAGAACCCCACCATGAGCCTGCATTCGAACCCCATCCCGATCTTTTGTCGCTTTCGCGTGGTGATTGGGAAGAGTTGACGGAGGAGGTTTTTGGCAAAATATTTAAGAAATCAGCCGTAAAAAGGGCAAAATTTGAGGGTTTGAAGCGAAATATTGAGTTTTTGGAGAACGGGTAAGTAAGTTTATCCCCTCATTTCCCAGAAACTAATCTGCTCGACGTTATAAGCGGGTGAATTTCTACCAAGCTATTTGTTGTGCCACTTGAGTTGAACACTCTCGCCCACTCCGAATTCTTTTTTTTGATTTGAAACGGGTTTGACGGGTCTGAGTATGGCTGTCAATTGTATTGGATTGTTTATCTTTGGCGTTTGGTAAATTTACGTTTAAACGACCAACCAAGGTGCTCAAAATGAATGCATTAGTCATTTCAGGAGGCGGTAGCAAAGGCGCTTTTGCAGGCGGGGTTGCTGAATATCTGATGGTAAATCGTCAAAAAAACTATGATCTTTTTGTAGGCACTTCTACAGGGAGTTTACTGGCCCCACTTTTGGCCGCAGGGGAAATTGAGTTGGCCAAAAGGGTTTATACCAACGTAACGCAAAAGGATATTTTCACTATTTGCCCTTTTCTTTTCAAAAAGGGGAAAGATGGAATTACGCAAGTGAGTATCAACCACTGGGGCATTATTAAAATGTTTTGGAGAAAAGAAAAAACATTTGGTGACAGCCACAATTTGAGATATCTGATCGGAAAAACATTCACGCAACAAAGTTTCGACAGAATCCGGCGTTCTGGCAAAGAAGTTGTCGTGTCAGTTTCTAATTTGACCATTGAGGAACTTGAATACAAATCTTCAAACGATTGTGAATATGAAGATTTTTGCGACTGGATATGGGCATCGGCCAGTTTGGTACCCTTTATGAGTTTGGTAGAAAAAAACGGGTACGACTACGGAGATGGCGGCTTTGGAAGTATCATTCCAATACAAGAAGCCATCAACCGCGGTGCATCGTCAGCTGATGTAATTGTACTGTATCCTGAAATGCACCAGAAAAAGAACCCTCCAATCCGAAACGCTTTCAACGTATGGGGCCGAACCTATGATTATATGCTTGGCCAGATTCTTAAAGACGATCAGATTATCGGCAACCTGGCGGCCCTGGCCCAAAAAGTCGCCTTGCATTTCTATTATACGCCAAGGCTTTTGACGGAACAATCCTTTATTTTCGATCCAGTTCAGATGCACGCCTGGTGGGCTGAGGGTTACCAGTTATTTCAATCTGAAAAACCGCTCAATTATTCAATCGTCCCTGCTTAATATCCTGACTAATAATGCTTTTATCCCAAATCATAGCGATTTCACTTTTCCTGTTAATTGGGATAGCAATCTGGTGGTGGCTGTTTCCAAAAAAGAATAAACCAACGTTGGCAGCCTTTCCAGCGGCTTGGCGTGCCATACTTTCCGAGAAAGTAGCCTTCTATGATCAACTTCAGAGGACTGAGAAAGCCCGTTTCGAGGCAAGTGTAATGCAGTTTTTGGATAGCGTCCGAATCACGGGGGTTGGCACTGAAGTGAATGACACGGACCGGCTGTTGGTGGCGGCAAGTGCAGTCATCCCTTTGTTTGGATTCCCGGGCTGGTATTACAATAAATTGAATGAAGTGATCTTGTACGCTAAGTCGTTCAATCAGGATTATAATACCGATCAGGGTGAAGAAAGAAACATCCTTGGCTTGGTCGGTGGAAGTGGTATGACGGGTACCATGATTCTATCGAAACCGTCTTTGTATCAGGGGTTTTTACAACGTCACTCCAGCCACAACGTGGGCATCCACGAATTTGTCCACCTTCTTGACCGGGCGGACGGCGCCACCGATGGTGTACCGGAAGCATTGCTCCAACAGCCTTTTTTAATTCCCTGGATGAAATTAATGCACCAGGAAATAAAGGCCATTCAGGAAGGGAGTTCGGAGATCAATCCTTATGGTAGTACGAACGAAGCGGAGTTCCTGAGTGTAGTAAGTGAGTATTTTTTTCAACAACCGGATTTGTTGGAAAAACGCCACCCGGAATTGTTTGCCTTGCTGGAAAAGGTATATAAGCAGGATTTGTAAATGAAGGTAAACATTGACAACATGAAAGGAAACTTGTTCGTCAATGGTAATAACTTCGGACAAAGAAACCGAGTCTTCGGACAAGGAGACCGGGTCTTCGGACAACAGAACCTGAGTGTAATTAATAAGCACGTTAGTATTGCAGCGAACGAAGTGTTTTTCACATTCCAAAACAGGTATAAATACCCGTTTTGCAAACCAAGCATTTCCACTCTATTCTTGCGGGCTATTGTTAAAGTAGCTTTGTGGCCTTATTAACCTACCGCTCTATGCGAATGATCCGTAACATTCTACTGCTATCATTTTTGTGCCTTGCCATTGCAGCACAAGCCCAATATTCTGAGCCATTTTCTGTGGCCAATAAAGGTTATAAAGTCAGTTGTGTAAACGACTTGACTGCCGTCAACTGGTCATTATCTGCATGGGACGCAAGTGGCAGTTGTCAACCTGCTGACCTAAGAGATCCCAGCGATTATTTCAATACAACTGCCGCAGGCAAGATGGAATCCATTGACACGGACCAGGAAGTGTATTGGGAAAGTCCGCTCATCAACACTGTTGCTGCTAACCCGGTGAGCATCAAGATGGACCTCAGCTGGGTTGGGTTCGATACAGATGTAATGGCCAACAATTGCTCGACCGACTACATTAAAGTAGAGTACAGTGTTAATGGGGGAGCATACGTTATGATCCCTAATGTGGCAGGCGGCAATGCTTGCGCAACGGTGGCCTATCCTTTTCAAAATCCGGGTGGACAATTTGATGGAAATGTTTCCATCAACCACGGCGGTGTCGCAGGTGGCAGCACCTTGAAAATCAGGGTTAAGGTCAATACCAACGCCAATTTAGAACTCGTGACCATCGACAACGTGGAAGTCCCAGAAGCAGGTGTCTTTGTAGGCTGTGCCGCCCCAACCCTCAGCACCGTGATCACTCAAGTTGGCTGCTCCAACCCCAACAGCGGGGCCATAGACCTCACCGTGAGTGCGGGCACGCCGCCCTATACCTACTCTTGGACAGGCGGTGCGACTACCCAAGACCTGAGCAACAAACCTGCAGGCACTTACACCGTGACCGTGACGGACGCCGCTTCTTGCACGGCTACCATCAGCGCTACGATCACAGCCGCTCCTGCGCTATCCCTGACTACACAAGTATTAGACGCGAGCTGCACTGGCAATATGGACGGAGAAATTGACCTTGCTGTGACTGGCGGTGTACCTGCCTACACATACTCTTGGACGGGTGGCGCCACCACGCAGGATCGGGCGGGATTGGGTACAGGCACCTACACCGTAACTGTGACCGATGCGACCGGCTGCACGGCTACCAAGAGCGCCACGGTAGGCGTGCTTCCTTCCGGAGCGTATAACGAACAATTCAACATTGCCAATAAAGGCTATTTAGCCAACTGGGTAGATGATTTTGCAGGCGTAAACTGGACCATGAGCGGCTGGACCAAAGAACCGCCTGCCCTTTTTGGCCGCGACATGGCCGACTTTTTCCGCACCAGCGGAGGGGTTTTATACGGGGAAGATTTTGATCAGGAGATATGCTGGGAAAGCCCATTGATTGACCTGAACGGAGGAACACAATTCTCGGTTGACCTTGCCTGGACCGGTTTTGACAATCAGACGGATGAATATATCAACGTTAAATACAGCATTGACGGCGGGGGATATGTAACCATTCCTAATGTGGTAGGCGGTGGAACGGGTACCATTCAATACGCGAGTGGTTTAGACCACAACGGCTCAACTACGGTGACAAAAACCGGACTTTCGGGGGGTACCATTCAAATTCAGGTCTGTGGACAGTTCAATTCGAACAATGAATCCATGACCATTGACAATGTGAACATTCCCGGAAGTAATAATTATTGTCCGGCGCCAGAGCCCAGCCTCACCGGCACCAATGTATCCTGCAACGGCGGCGCCAACGGTACCATTACGACCACAGTGACCAATGGCACCGCACCTTATACCTACGCCTGGTCGGACGGGGGTGTAACTACCCAGAACCGTACCGGCCTTGCAGCGGGCACTTATACTGTAACCGTAACCGATGCGAACATGGCGACGGGTACGGCTTCGATAATCATCACGCAACCTACGGCCATCGTATTGACCGAGACGCATGTCAACGTGCTGTGCAATGGCGCATCCACGGGTTCGATTGACCTGACCGTCTCAGGCGGCACGCCAGCTTATACCTATTCCTGGACAGGGGGTGTGACCACACAAGACCGATCCGGCCTGGCAGCTGGCACTTACACCGTGACGGTGACCGACAGCAAAGAATGCACAAAAACCCTTTCTGTGACCATCACGCAGCCCGCAGCACTTTCGTTGACGGAGACGCATGTGAACGTTGCCTGTAACGGCCAATCGAACGGCTCCATAGACCTCACGGTAACGGGTGGCACGGGCGCCTACACCTATTCCTGGAATGGGGGCGCAACCACACAAGACCGTTCTGGACTGGCCGCTGGCACCTACACCGTGACAGTCACGGACGCCAATGCTTGCACAAAAACCCTTTCCACCACCATCACACAGCCCAATTCAATCTCCGTAAGCGTTGTGCGCGTCAAGGTGCCCTGCCGTGGCGAGGCAACAGGGGGCTTGAACATTACCGTAACCGGTGGTACACCTGGCTATACTTTTGACTGGAGCAACAACGGCCCTCAGAACCCGGATACTGACCCGGAAGACTTAATGAATGTAGTGGCTGGTTACTACTATGTATCCATCACAGATGCCAACGGTTGCCTGGCCGTTTTTGCAGACACCGTCACGCAACCCGCTACCTTATTGGCACTGAGCACCACCCAGGTGAATGTGCAGTGCCAGGGCGGCTCTACGGGCTCCATTGACCTGACGGTGACTGGCGGCGGATCTCCTTACACCTATTCCTGGACAGGAGGTGCCACCACACAGGACCGCTCTGGACTGGCCGCAGGCACTTACACCGTAACCGTAACCGATGCGAATAACTGTGTCAAAACCATTTCGGCTACCATCACAGAACCCGCAACGGGCATTGCCCTGACAGAGACGCACGTCAACGTATTGTGCAACGGCGGCACAACCGGCTCTATTGACCTGATTGTATCGGGTGGGGTCTCTCCTTATACTTATTCCTGGACAGGCGGAGTGACCACCCAGGACCGTTCGGGTCTAGCTGCGGGCACTTATACTGTGACTGTTACAGACGCGAACGCCTGTACAAAAACCCTATCCGCTACCATTACCCAGCCCACAGCAATCGCCTTGACGGAAACACACGTCAACGTAGCCTGTAATGGCGGCTCCAATGGTACGATAGACCTGACAGTAACTGGTGGCACAGGCGCCTATACCTATTCCTGGACGGGCGGTGTCACCACGCAGGACCGCTCGGGCCTTGTCGCTGGCACTTACACCGTGACTGTCACCGACGCGAACGCCTGTACGAAAACCCTTTCGGCCACCATCACAGAACCCACGATCATTGTATTGACGGAGACACATGTGAATGCGCTGTGCAACGGAGGCTCGACGGGTTCAATCGACCTGACGGTGTCCGGCGGCGTTTCTCCCTACACCTATTCATGGACGGGCGGCGCCACCACTCAAGACCGTTCCGGCCTTGCTGCGGGCACCTACACAGTGACGGTGACCGACGCAAACGCATGTACCAAAACGCTTTCGGCCACCATTACGGAACCCTCAGCAGGGATTACATTGATCGAGACGCATGTAAACGTGCTGTGCAATGGCTATTCAACGGGTTCTATTGACCTGACACCGAGCGGCGGCACAATCCCCTATACCTATTCATGGACGGGCGGCGCGACCACGCAAGACCACTTAAACCTTGCTGCAGGCACCTACACGGTAACCGTCACTGACATGAATGGTTGTACGAAAACACTATCCGCCACCATCACAGAGCCGACGGCCATTATCTTGACAGAAACCCATGTCAATGCACATTGTAATGGAAGTTCAACGGGTTCGATTGACCTGATTGTTTCGGGCGGCACAGGTGCCTATACCTATTCCTGGACGGGGGGCGTAACAACCCAAGACCGCTCCGGTCTCGCTGCCGGCACTTATACGGTGACGGTGACGGATGCGAACGCTTGTACGAAAACGCTTTCCACGACCATTACAGAACCCACCACCATCGTTTTGACGGAAACCCACGTCAACGTGTTGTGCAATGGAAATTCGACGGGCTCTATTGACTTGGCTCCAAGCGGTGGCACGGGTGCTTACACTTATTCCTGGACAGGCGGGGCTACCACGCAAGACCGCTCGGGCCTCGCGGCTGGCACTTACACGGTGACGGTTACTGACGCGAACGCATGCACTAAAACGCTTTCCACCACCATCACCGAGGCATCAGCAGTCGTTTTGGCGGAAACGCACGTCAATGTGCTGTGCAACGGCAACTCCACTGGCTCCATTGATCTGACGGTATCGGGCGGCGTTTCTCCTTACACTTATTCCTGGACGGGTGGCGTAACGACCCAAGACCGCTCGGGCCTCGCAGCAGGCACTTACACCGTGACCGTCACGGATGCAAATGCCTGTACAAAGACACTTTCTGCTACCATCACAGAAGCCACGGTTGTTGTATTGACAGAAACCCATGTGAATGTGCTTTGCAACGGTAGCTCCACAGGCTCCATTGACCTGACCGAATCCGGCGGTGTTTCTCCTTACACCTATTCATGGACAGGTGGCGTAACTACGCAGGACCGCTCGGGCCTTGCCGCAGGCACCTATACGGTGACTGTAACGGACGCAAATGCCTGCACCAAAATCCTTTCTGCTACCATCACCCAGCCCACCGTCATTGCCTTGAGCACCACGCAAATGAACGTCTTGTGCAACGGCAACTCGACGGGTTCGATTGACCTGACCGTATCAGGCGGTACGGGTGCATACACCTATTCCTGGACGGGCGGTGTCACAACTCAAGATCGCTCGGGCCTCGCTGCGGGCACCTATACCGTGACGGTTACCGATGCAAACGCCTGCACCAAAACCCTTTCTGCTACTATTACGCAACCTGCGACGATCGTATTGACCGAGACCCATGTGGACGTGCTTTGCAATGGTGCTTTGACTGGGTCCATTGACCTGACGGTATCCGGCGGTGTTTCACCCTACACCTATTTCTGGACGGGCGGTGCCACCACACAAGACCGCTCGGGTCTTGGTTTCGGCACCTACACGGTGACAGTTACCGATGCGAACGCCTGTACAAAGACCTTGTCGGTAAGCATCACAGAAACCTCTCCCCTGGTGTTGACCGAGACCCATGTGAACGTGCTTTGCAACGGCAATTCTACCGGTTCCATTGACCTCTCGGTATCGGGTGGTTCTTCTCCCTATGCCTACGCTTGGACAGGGGGGGCGACCACGCAGGATCGCTCGGGACTCGTTGCGGGTACATACACGGTAACCCTTACGGATGCCAACAACTGTACGAAAACCCTTTCCGCCACTATTACCGAACCGACCCTCGTGGTCTTGAGCACCACCCAGGTGAACGTATTGTGCAACGGCAGCTCCACGGGTTCCATAGACCTGACTGTATCGGGCGGCGTTTCGCCTTATACCTATTCCTGGACGGGCGGGGCCACTAGCCAGGATGTTTCTGGCCTGGCGGCTGGCACGTACACCGTAACAGTCACCGATGCAAACGCCTGTACTAAAACAAGCTCGGTTACGATTACACAACCGACAGTAATTGTCCTCAGTGCCATCCTGACCCAGCCAACCAACTGCTTCGTGGCCAATGGCTCTATTGACCTCAGCGTGTCAGGTGGAGTACCAGGCTATACCTATTCCTGGACGGGTGGCACGACGGCACAAGACCTCCTGAACGTGGTGGAAGCCACTTACACGGTTACGGTCACAGATGCCAATGGCTGTACTAAAACCAGCTCTTATACCCTGGATTACATTGACATCATTAACCCGATGATCAGCTGTCCGGGCAACATCAACGTCAACAACAGCCCGGCCAGCGCTTGCAGTGCTGTGGTGAACTACACTACGCCAACGGCAACGGACAACTGTGGAATCCTGTCCGTGGTGTTACAAAGCGGCCTGGCCTCTGGTGCGAGCTACCCGGTGGGGACAACGACTAATGTTTGGCGTGCAACAGACCTGAGTAACAACACCGCCACCTGCGCTTTTTCCGTAACCGTTACAGATGTTACCCTGCCGACCATCACCTGTCCGGCCAGCATCAGCGTCGGCAACAGCCCGGCCAGCGCCTGCAGTGCCGTGGTGAATTACGCCACGCCAACGGCAACGGACAACTGTGGGATTCAGTCAGTGACCTTGCAAAGTGGTCTGGCCTCTGGCGCCACGTTCCCGGTTGGGACGACGACCAATATTTGGCGTACAACGGATGTGAACAACAATACCAGTACCTGCTCCTTTACGGTGACCGTTAATGACGTGACGCCACCGACGGTTACCTGCAAAAACTACACCGCCGACCTGGATGCTTCAGGGAATGTGAGCATTGTCCCGGCAAACGTGTTACTTTCAGGCTCCGACAACTGCGGGACGGTGAACTACGCGGTAAATCCCAACAGTTTCAATTGCAGCAACGTGGGGACCAACACCGTGACCCTTACAGCAAGAGATGCCGCCTTCAACACGGCCACCTGCACCGCCACGGTAACGGTCCGGGATGTGACCCCTCCCGTTGCAAGATGCAAAACGGGTATTATAAACGCAGACCTGGGCCCCAACGGCACCGTTACGGTGCTCCCTTCGGCTGTGAATAATGGTTCCACCGACAACTGCTCTATGACGTTCACGGTGATGCCCAACCCGTTCAATTGTTCCCAGATCGGTCTACAGATCGTGACGCTCAAAGCCACGGATCCTGGTGGCAACATGTCCACTTGTACGGCCACGGTGAGGGTGCGGGATGTTACCGGGCCCATGGCCTTGTGTAAAACCACCACTGTCTTTCTGGATGATAATGGGATAGCTACGATCACACCGGAAGCAGTAAACGATGGAAGCTCTGACAACTGTGGTATTGCGACCATGTCCGTTTTCCCCAATAATTTCGACTGTAGTCAAATCAACGGCACTCCAGTGCCAGTGACATTGTCGGTACGGGACAATCAGGGCTATGAATCTAGTTGTACTGGCTATGTGATTGTGAAAGACAATATAGCCCCAACAGCAATTTGTGAAGACGTGACCGTGATACTGCCGAACAGCGGGCCAGCGGTGGTACATACCCTACCTCTGACGGATGAAAGCACCGACAACTGCGCCGTTTGGCCGCCGTACACCAGCCCGCAGGTCAAGCTGTACTATAC
>JAUSMG010000292.1 GCA_030645295.1 Saprospiraceae bacterium
GCTGGAACTCGGCGAAATATCCATACCTGAAAAACGGATCCTATGGGTGTTTGGCGCAGTCATTTTAGCATGGGTAACCGGATCGCTTTTGTGGTATACGCCCTTGAATCAATGGATTCATGTACACATGGCCGGGCTGCCCTTGCCAGAAAATCTGGATAAGGTGCCCGCTTACTGCTCAGATACAGTGGTGGCAATAATGGGAGCCATCTTGTTTTTTCTGGTGCCCGCCGGTAGCCCTAAAGAAAAGACCACCCTGCTCGACTGGCCCACCGCATCCAGGATTCCCTGGGCCATACTGCTGTTGTTTGGCGGCGGACTAGCACTGGCCAAAGGTTTCGACCTGAGTGGATTGGCCGTGTGGTTTGGTGAACAGATGAAAGGGTTGGGTCATCTGCCGCATGCACTCATACTATTGGTGGTACTCAGTGCCGTGGTGCTGCTCAGTGAGGTTGCGTCGAACATCGCCACCGCCTCTATGATGATGCCTGTGCTGGCTGCACTGGCCGGAAGTATTGGTTCGCATCCCTTTGGATTGCTGCTGAGCGCGACCATGGCTGCGTCCTTTGGTTTTGGACTGCCTATTGCCACAGCGCCCAACAGTATTGTGTACGCTTCTGGACACATGAGTACCCGCGATATGGCCAGGGCAGGGTTCATTCTCGATGCGCTCGCGGTTTTGTTGTTGCTGGGATTTGTATACCTGCTACTGCCAGTTGTTTGGGGTATCAGAGTATAATTTGCCGAAGGGCATTTATTGCCTTCAAATAGTCGCTGTTTTTCTCTTTTTATTATGCTTTCTTTCATTCAGTGCGATTATTACTCTTCATTTTTTTTTGAACAAACATTCCCAATGAAGATTTTTTCAAAAGAAGGTAAATAACTGATTATCAATAATTTAAGCAAATAATAGACTTTACAACATCTTTTTTTGATAAATTTAACAGTTTTTGTTGAAGTATATTTTGAGGTTTGTTGAACAATCTCTTACCTTTGAGGCATCAATTAATCAACAACAGGAAATTGCCATGACGAGTATTGAATTCAATAGTAAACTGAGCACTCTGACGAGCATGTTGCATTCTTTCGCATACAACTTGACGAAGAATGTGGAAGATGCCAAGGATTTGTATCAGGAGACGGCTTATCGTGCGCTTTTCAATCGCGATAAGTTCCAGCCCGATACCAATTTTAAGGCGTGGATGTTCACGATCATGAAGAACATCTTCATCAACAACTACCGTAAAAAGGTCAAAGCCAATACGGTGTTGGACAATACAGAAAACCAATATTACCTTAACTCGTTCAGTCACTCGGCAGCCAATGCAGCAGAAGGCGGCATCCTGCTCAAAGAACTGAATACGATGGTCACAGCACTTGACGACAGTATTCGTATTCCTTTCACGATGCACTTCGAAGGCTATAAGTACCAGGAGATCGCCGACGATTTAAAACTGCCATTGGGCACGGTCAAAAGCCGGATATTCTTCGCCCGTAAAGAGTTGAAGGAAAAGATCATGTCAAACTACGGTTTCAACCCGAATTAAGCTTAGACCCTAAGCACCGTCGCTTGGCCAATTAAGAGCCGCTCCACAAGGGCGGCTTTTTTTGTTTTACGGACACGCTACTCTTTCGTCAAATCAAGATCCCTGATCATCATTAAAAACGACTTGCCAAACAGTGTATGCGAAGCAAAATCAAGGCGATTCGTGTCAGGGCGCAGGCGGGTAAACTGCACCCGATTGCGTTCAACGATGAGCTTTATTCCTTTGAGGATTTCAAATTTTTGCAACCGATCTTCTGCGTCTGTATAAGGAATATTGAATCTGAGTTCGCGAAAAAATGAAGATTCAGTAATCTGGAAAAATAAGTGCAAAAATTCCCGATCAGGCTTTGGAGGGGCTTGGTGGAAGAGCGTGAAACCTGCCACATACTGCGGCACCGCAAATGCAAGTGCGTCGTGACCCTGTTGCAATGGCCATTCCATGTTGGCCAATTCCCCATTAATGAAACTGGCAAGGGTGCCATGCGGCACGGCCGGATTCGCGCCAAAAGTGCTTCGGGTGCGGTACATTTCTTTAAAAAATTCCACCTTAGGCCGGTCGAGCAAAGTCTGAAATTCCCGGCGCATCTGCTGCACTTTTATCTGCGGGGTGAGGTTGTTTTTCGTGAAATAGGTCGCGTACACTTTTTCCAACAGATCCATCATAAACCCTTCTGGCTTAATAAGATAGTCGAGCCGGAATGCCAACGCAAGTAGCAGGTAAGCGTAGGAGCCGGGGTAGTTGTTGGGGTCAGGTTTGCCCTGGTCGATTTCAGTAAAAGCCGCCTCGATGGAACGGCAGATATAGTTGTACTTGGTCTCTTTTTCTGCTTCCGGAATTTCACCATGGTTTCGATCTTCGGCGGGGCTGAGGGCATGGGCGAATTCGCCCAGCAGCAAGTCGTCCTGCTTGTCGGCATGGATGGCAAGTTCACGAAGGGCATGGAGGACTTTGAGCGGGGAGCCGTCCACCGTGCGTGTGTCGAATATAATGATGAGGTTGTTGTCGGCATCCAGCGCGAAGCGGCTGAATTTCAGGTTAAAATTGACTTCCATGAGTCGCCTCATAAAGCCCACATTGAGATCGTCGGCACGCGCCACCTTACTTTCTGCCTTTACTTTTTCGGCGTTGGCGAACCCTGTAATGTGCTGAGAACCTTGCCAAAGTTCAAAGCGGATTTCCGATTCCGTCTCCTGCCAGATTATATTGGGTTCACGAGCATCTTCGTCTTTCAGAAAAGTCAGGAAATCCCGGTAAGCCGCCAGATACTCGCCCTGCTCAAATGATTCCAGCGAACGGTCGAAGGCCTGTTGTTGAGCATCCGATTTAAAGGCATCGGAAAAACGGCCAAACGGGATGTCGGGCTGTTGTTGTGTTTTGGGTAGTCCAAACAGGCGGGTGATAAAATCCATGGGTTACGCAAGGGTGCCGGCAAAAGTAGAAAGTTTGTGGATAAGACTACTCCTCAGGCGTATGTTTGCCCTTAAATTCCCCCGCTCATGTACGACTTCCGTACCGCCCTTATCCCCACCAACGCTCCCTTCCAGATCAGCCACGCCGACCAACTGCTGCTGGCAGGTTCATGCTTCAGCGAGCATATCGGCGCGCGGTTGAGCGAATGCAAGTTCAATAACCTTATCAACCCATTCGGGATCGTGTACAATCCGATTTCGATGGCGATGAGTCTGGACAGGATTATTGCTGGTAATCAACCCTTTGGCGACGAAGAACTTTTTGAAAACGCCGGACTCTGGCACAGCTGGGACCATCATGGGCGTTTCTCCAAACCCGACAAAAACGAAGCGCTTCAAGGCATCAACGCGGCATACCACGAGTCTGTAGAGCATTTGAAAAAAACCAATTTCTTGCTCTTGACTTTGGGCACTTCAGACGTTTTTACACTGCTTGAAACGGGCAAAGTGGTGGCAAACAATCACAAAATGCCCGCAGCACTTTTCGCTTCACGCCGGCTTTCGGTTGCGGAAATCGTAGAACATACGGTATCTGTTTTGCAAAAAATAAAAACTGCGGCACATACCGGCGCTGCGCCGCAGTTCAAGGTCATTCTGACTGTCAGTCCGGTGCGGCACATGCGCAACGGATTGATAGAAAACCAGCGCAGTAAAGCTGCACTCATACTAGCCTGCGAAGCGATTTGTGCACAACTTGACTACGCGCACTATTTTCCTGCATACGAACTTCTGCTGGATGATCTGCGCGATTATCGTTTCTACGCTGCTGATATGCTACACCCCTCGGAAGTTGCCGTAGACTATGTCTGGCAGTTTTTTTCTGATACGTATTTCTCCGAAAATACCCGACGACTAAACGAGCGCATCGGGAAAATCCGGGCCGCTGCACAACACCGCCCTTATCATCCCAATACAGAACAACATCAGGCTTTCGCGCGGATGCAATTGGATGCTATACAAAAGTTGAAACTTGAAATGCCAGCGCTGGATTTTACAGCCGAAGCGGCGGCGTTTCAATAGATATAATATGGCCGTCAATTCACAGGCTATTCGGTGGACGCGGTACTATTCACCCACT
>JAUSMG010000294.1 GCA_030645295.1 Saprospiraceae bacterium
CGGCCTCCAGAAGATATTCGAAGCAAATTGGATATTGGATATGTTTATGATGGAAAGGTTGTTGAGTTTTATGAAATCCGGCCCGACTGGATGGATGCGTCCATTATCCGGAATAACCCTTTTGCCAAAATTAGATATGTGAAATCTAAAAACGTATGGAATCTTTACTGGAAACGAGCCAATGGGAAGTGGGAAGTGTACGAACCGTTTCCTCATGCCTCCAACCTGCAAAGTTTATTGGACTGTATCGAGCAGGATAAGCATGGGTGTTTCTACGGATAGTTGGTAAACGAGGTGAGATCTCTGACGCAGAGGAGGTTGATCTACTAACGGCTGTTGATCAGGTTCATGATCAACTTTATCATCAGTTCTTTCTCGGCAGGGTCACTTTGAGCTTACCAATAAGGCCAGCGCCACCAGCGCGTTGTCATTGATTTTCAGTTCGCCCGATTTTTTGAAACGGTGCTTGTTCTTCTCCAAAAACCACACGAACAAAAACGCGCCGATGCGTTTATTGCCATCGCTGAACGGATGATTCTTGATGGTCAGGTAAAGCAGGTTGGCGGCCTGCTCCTCAATGCTGCGATACAGGTACTCGCCATCAAAGGTCTGGACAATGTTTCCAAGGATGCCTTTGAAACTTTCATCTTTTTGGTTTCCAAACAGTGCAGTGGCTTCTTTTTGAACAATCAGGCCTTGTTTCAGCGTTTCGATAGCAGATTCTGCTTCTGTATAGGCGATCTCGTATGTGATGTGCTCATTCAGATCACCCGGCTCCAGGGTGTGGCTGTCAAACTGATTGAGCAGTACAAAGCTACGCGTGTAGTGTGTGATGATCTCCAGCAAACCCTTGGCCTCGTTGAGTTGCAGCGCGTCCGTGTCGCCTGCCTGTTGGATGCGCTGAACGGTTTGTTCCAGTTCGCCCAGATTGTGCGCCAATTGTTGCAAACGTTTTTCATTCAACGCGTAACCACGCACCAGAAAATCTTTGAGCCGTTGAGTAGCCCATATACGGAACTGAGTGCCGCGTTTAGAATTAACACGGTAGCCGACGGAAAGTATTACGTCGAGATTGTAAAATTTTACTTGCCTGGTGACTTGCCTTTTCCCCTCTGCTTGAACTACCGAGAAAAACTCGGTAGTTGGTTTTTCCTCTAACTCGCCTTCGGTAAAAATATTCTTTATGTGAAGCCCTATGGTATCCGTATCTTTTTCAAAAAGCTCGGCCATAAGTCTCTGAGAAAGCCATATCGTTTCATTCTCAAGACGAACTTGAATCTCAAGGTTGTTATCGGCACTTTCATAAATGAGTATTTCACCTTTGTTTTCCATGGTGTTCCATTTTGCCACAAATAGCAATAAATCAACTTGATTAAAAAACAAATTGTGGCAAAATATTTTCTCTAATTGTTTGACTTTGATTAGGGGGTAGGGGGGTGACATCTCGTTTATGCTGTCCGGGGAGATCAATTACGGCGCGACCGTGTCCGGGGCGACCACGAGGGTCGCCCCTACGCGCTCCGCCCGAACCATCCAAGGGCATAACAGGTTTGATTGCTTGTTTAAATCTTGGTCGGTATGATTTGGATCCTATCCTCGAGCTCGGCAGGAGCGGCCATTGTGGCTGTCCCGCTCGTTTATGTAAATGAGGTGTCACCTCCTAAAAGAAAAAAGTCAACCCACTTCCTTCTCTTGCCGCTCGCCACAATATGGGCAATACCCAAACCCCTCTTCCATCTGCCTGCTACAACTCGGACAAAGACGCACTTCTTCCACCACAGATTTTAGCGGAACACCCGTACGAACCGTATACATTTCCGGTATTTCCTTTAAAAAACTCGATTCTCTCCCTTTTTCTGTAATCAGAAACAGCTTGTCTTTCGCCCGGGTGATGGCTACATAAAACAAACGCCGTTCTTCTTCCAACAACATATCAAGGTTGGCTTTTTTTACGATCTGGAAAATCCGGTCTTCCAGCCAAATATCGGGAAAACCTCCATAGCCATCGGTTAGCCCAACAATGAAAACTACTTTGGCTTCAAGGCCTTTTGCGGAGTGTATGGTTTTATATTGCACACGTAGTCCCTCTTTCTTGAGCCCTTCAAAATAGGGTGAGAACATTTTACTGCGTCGGTAAAGAAACAATATCTCCTCGCCAGGAATTCCCTCCTCCAAGCATTCCCGAACCTTCTTCATACAGTATGCTACATTTTCTTCCTCCAAGGCGCCAGCATACACCTCTATTTTATGGGGTGAGTTTTTGGAAGCCTGTATCTCTTTCTCTATTTTATACCGGTTGTTTTTGATCACTTCGTTACTGGCGCCAACGATATTTTGTGTACTGCGGTAATTCAGGTTTAGTTTAATAATCGTGGACTCCGGGAAATGCCGCTCAAAGTCAATGATATAATCCACGTTAGAACCTCGAAACCCGTAGATACTTTGCCAATCATCTCCTACGCAGAATAGCTGGGTCTGTTCGGTAAGCAGTAATTTTATTAATTCAACTTGTAGATTGTTGACATCCTGAAATTCGTCCACCAGGACATACGGATAGCGCGTTCGAACTTTATGAGTAATGTCTTCCTGGTTTTTTAACAGTGAAACGGTACGGGAGATGAGATCATTAAAATCCAGGTAAGATTTGTTGATACAGTATTTTTCATATTCCAATACAATGGGAATTGCCAGTTCATAAAAATTCCGGACGCGCTCATGCTGATCGGCTCTGGCGTTAAAAAGCACCTGTTCAGGGTTCAAACTTTCAACTTTGATCAGGTCAGTGATGCGCATGACCGTCCGCACAAATTCCTTAACGTGATCTAAATGACCTTTGAAAGCATCCTGAAAAGTAATGATTTTTGAGGTACTGTACCCCGCGGGTAAGCGCCCCCTGATCAGGTTATCCAGGACATGATTGAACAATGCCGAGTTTTCGGCCATAGGCTCAAATGTCTTGGCATACAGGATGTCTCCTTTATGAAACTGCTCCTCTTTGCCCTGCATCGGATAACTTTTGTTGCTTACATGTTCAATATACAGATTGGCAGCGGGAATATAAAAATCGGGAGTAAAGGAAAAATCCTTAACCTGTAAAACGGGCTCGTATTGATATGGAATGCTGTGTCGAAAAAAGTAGTCCGCAATATACTGTTCTGATTTTGAGCGCACTTTGGTTCCGTCAAGAGAGGTATAAAATTTCCCATCCTTATAGCCATGTGGCATGGCGCCATCCTTCAAATGGATCTTGTCTACAAGGTAATCTAACACATATCGTTTGAGGTCAAGTAGATATTGGTTGTCGTCACATCGCAGAATGACCATTTTATTAAACACTTCGTAGGCGGTCTCTGGTGCGATGTATTTCGAAAACTCATCCTCTTCATTGCTTTTCTCCTCCCCAACAATCCTGAATCTATTGTCAAATTCATTCACCCCATAGGTTCGCAATAAATTATACCCAAAACTGTGAAACGTCCGGATGGTCAGCCCTTCAATCCATTTGTATTTCCTGACATAATCCCGCCTAGCCTTGTCTTTTTCGTCCTTCGACTTCTTTTTATCGTGTAAAATAGCCGTGTATGTCCCTGTACGGTCGGCTACCATAATTAGGCGATCCAGCATTTCATTTGCCGCATTTTTGGTAAACGTGATGGCCATGATATCCAGCGGGCTTACCTGCTTTTCCTCAATCAGATAAATGATTTTTTGCAAAAGGGTCTTTGTCTTGCCGGAGCCAGCCCCGGCCAAGACTAATAGCCTTTTCTCCTGGCTGACCACGGCTTCTCGCTGGGGGGCGTTTAGGGCGTCTAGGTTAGTCATAGGAAGAAGATTTCGCGAGTGTTATTTAGCATATCCGCTTTTTTAATTCCTGTACAGCGAGTTGTTTCTCCCGGGTGCGCCCCACGCGCAGCGCGTCGCATAAAGCCACCAATGCGTAAAAATCAGGGTCTTTCAAACAGGCTTCTGGTGCATTGGGATGGAGTGGCTCTATGGCTTGTCCTCGTACTTTGCCTTCTCCGTATGGCCAGACGTATGCTTCATCACTATGAATGAGATCGCTCAGCGGTTGGGCTGTATGCGCAGTAGGCAATCCCCTTACCAGGGCTCCTGGTTGCTGCGGATACACATAGCGCAAGCCATGTTCGAGAAACTCCAGTAATGCCGCCTGCATCAAGCGGGTTTTGTCCTGAGCCAGCAAGCCAGCAAAGACAGAGCGGTTGATGCTCTCACTGACTTCACTGGCGCTTATCCCCAATTCAATCGCAAGGTCTTTCATGTACCATGATTGGGCGCCTTTTGCAGCGATCTTTAGCAGAATCAAGACATCGTGCGGGCGCATTCCACTATGTTTTTTCATACTTACAACGTTTTACGGCCCTAAAGATATAGTGAATTCGCGAATCGCGAATCGCGAATATTTTATTTTCTGGTATTCAAATTTTTGAAGATATCGTGTATTGCGATATGCAATATTGGCTGGTAAACTAGGTGACATCTCCGACGCAGGCGAGTGGCTACCTGTTGCTAAATTCTGTATAAGAGATGGTTCGTCGCACGATGAATGCTGTCGCCCTGGTAATGGTCGCCTGTGATGGTGGCCCGCTCTGGAACACAAGGTGTCACCTCCGACGCAGGAGGAGGTGTCACATTGTGTTCCAATATTTTCAGAAAACGGCTTTTCAGAAAATATGGTTGTTGTGTTCTTGCAAGGAATGGGCGGAAAGGGACAATTGCTCCCAATGGGGCCTTCCCCTCTACCTCAACAACACCAACTCCCGCAGTTCCGCATCCGAGAGATCGCCCACCCATTTTTCCCCGGAAGAGACCGTCAGGTTGGCCAATTCTTTTTTTGATTGCAGCATGGCATCTATTTTTTCCTCAAAAGTGCCCTGGGTGATAAACCGGTGTACCTGAACATTCCGCTGTTGTCCGATCCGGAAAGCCCGGTCAGTGGCCTGTGCCTCCACGGCGGGGTTCCACCAGAGGTCGTAGTGGACGACGTTGGAGGCCGCCGTGAGGTTAAGCCCTGTGCCCCCGGCTTTGAGCGAGAGCAAGAGCACCTTGGAACTGCTTTTTTGCTGAAAATCTTCCACCATCGCGTCCCTTCCCACACGGGATACGCCCCCATGGAGAAAGGCCGCATCCACACCCAATTGGTCCCGCAACATGGGTACGAGCAAATCGCCCATTTCGCGGTATTGGGTGAAAATCAACGTTTTTTCACCGTTGTCCAATACCTGCGACAGCAGATCCAGCAACATCTGAGTTTTGCCGGAAAGCAGGGGGTCGGCGAGGTCTTTTTTGAGAAAATGGGCCGGGTGGTTACATACCTGCTTGAGGGCCGTCAGCATTTTCAGCACCAGCCCTTGGCGTTTGATCTCCCCTTGTTTTTCCTCGGTGATGGCTTTTAGTGAAGTGTCCACGACGTTTTGGTACAAGGCCGCTTGGTCGGGGGTCAGGGTGCAGAACTGGTTGGTCTCGATTTTGTCGGGCAGGTCGCTGATGATGCGTTTGTCGGTTTTCAGCCGGCGCAGCAGGAAGGGGGCGGTGACCCGTTGGAAGCGGTCGAGCACGGCACGGCTCCGTTCCAGCTCGATGGGTTTAGCGTACTCGTCTGTGAAGGATTTTAGGGATCCCAAATAGCCTTGATTGGTAAACTCGAAGATGGAAAAATATTCGCTCAAGCGGTTTTCCACCGGGGTGCCGGTCATGGCAATGCGTACGGGGGCTTTGAGTTTTTTAATCGCTTTGGTCTGGGCGGTCTCCAGGTTTTTGATGTTTTGCGCTTCGTCAATGACGACCATTTGCCATTCCTTTTTTTGGAATTCGTTGATTTCGGAGCGCAGTACACCGTAGGTGCTGAGCAGCACATCAGCATCGGCCAAGGGAGCCATTTTGCGCTGTGGGCCGTGATAAACATGTACACGCAGTTCGGGTGCGAATCGGGCGATCTCCTTGCACCAGTTGGTCAGCAGGGTAGTGGGTACGACCACGAGCACTTTTTGGTCGCCCGCCAAAGCACCCTCTTCCTTCAAACGCAGGAGCGTGGTAATGACTTGCAGGGTTTTGCCTAAGCCCATGTCGTCGGCGATGAGGCTGCCCAAGCCCAAGCGGGTGTTTTTGTACAGCCATTCGTAGCCGCGCAGCTGGTAAGGGCGAAGGGTGGCCTGCAGGCCTTTGGGCAGGGGCACGGCTTCAGGTCGGAGCAGCTCGGCGATCAGGGCTTTTGCGGATTCGTCGAGCTGAACGGGGCTGCCTTCGTATTCCCCGGCGATGGCGATTTGCAGCAGTTTGGGGCCGGTAGGTGGCGGCGTTTTCGCCATTTTTTCCATCAACGCGGCGATTTCCTTTTCATCCACAAAGGCATATCCATCTGCCAGCCGGACGAATCCGCGCATGTTTTTGACGAGTTTGACAAAATCGTCAGGTGAGAGCAATGTGACTCCAAGTGCCACTTGCCATTGAAAATCGAG
>JAUSMG010000296.1 GCA_030645295.1 Saprospiraceae bacterium
ACGTGCTGTACGGAGTCTACAACCCATCAGGAAAACTGCCCATGACCTTCCCACGCTCCGTGGGTCAGGTACCGATCTTTTACAACTACAAAAACACAGGCCGTCCATACGACCCGAATTCGAAATGGACGAGCAAGTACATTGACCAGCCCAATTCGCCACAATGGCCTTTTGGATTTGGGCTCAGTTATACGACATTCGGTTACACAGAGCCGAAAGTGGAGGTGAAGTCAGGCGGTGACCGTAAGTCACCGCCTGACGCGCAAAATGCACTGCTGACGGTGACCGTAAGCGTAACCAACACCGGAAAATTTCCCGGAGAAGAAGTCGCGCAATTATACGTCCGCGATCTCGTCGGCTCAGTGACCCGTCCGGTAAAGGAGTTAAAAGGTTTTCAGAAAATCATGCTGCAACCCGGAGAATCGAAGGAACTGAAATTCACGCTCACCGAAAAAGATCTGAGTTTTTACCGTCAGGATATGACCTTCGGGATGGAGCCTGGCGAGTACGAGATCATGGTAGGGGGCAATTCGGAAGAGGTTAAAAAAGTAAAAGTCAGGTTGTAGCAGACTACTGGACATTTTGACGTTAGACATTGGACTTTCACTCTAATAACTTGAAAATCAGGCACTTGCTGAATCGTGTCTAAGGTCCAGTGTCAAAATGTCCAGTAGTCTGAGGTTGTATGCCCCATGTTTCAAGAAGTAAAAAAATCATTTCTATCCGATCAACATTTAAACCATTCAGTATGAAGCAGTTTTACAAAAAAATCAACCTGTTTGGGCTGCTGTTCTGCCTGATCACAGGTTCGGCATTTGCCCAAACCCGCATTACCGGTCGCGTAACAGACAAGGCCAGTGGAGAGGCGCTCATCGGGGTTTCATTGCTCGAAAAAGGCACCTCTAACGGTACAATTACTGATTTTGACGGCAATTTTGCGCTTAACGTCAGTGATGCCAACGCCGTTTTGATCGCAAATTATACCGGCTTTACCTCGCTTGAATTCCCGTTGGCAGGCCGTACGAATGTGGAAATTATACTCCTGGAAGACAGCGGATTGCTGGAAGAAATCGTAGTGGTGGGTTACGGCGTGCAGCGCAAAAGCGACAATACAGGCGCCGTCGGAACGGTCAAAGCAAAAGACATTGAACGGATACCAACAGCCACTGTGGAGCAAGCTTTGCAAGGTAAAATGGCAGGGGTCTATGTCTCCCCTTCGAGTGGTGAACCTGGTGCTGGCGCTACCATCCGCATACGCGGCACGGGTACGCTCAACAACGCCGGACCACTGTATGTCGTGGACGGGATGCTGCTGGACGACGCTTCATTTGTAAACCCGCAAGATGTGGCCAGTATTGAAGTGTTGAAAGACGCTTCTTCTACCGCCATATACGGCAACCGGGGCGCGAATGGGGTCATCATTATTACAACCAAGGGAGGTACGATCAATCGAAAGGCGGTTTTTTCAGTGAGTTCCTTTTATGGGAACCAGGAGATCGCCAAAAAACTTTCGCTTGCCAATGGCTCCGAATTCGCACAGATGTACAATGAATTACCAGGCAACAACAATCCCTTACCCAATCCTGAGCGATTCGGAGCAGGTACTGACTGGCAGGATGTGATCTTCCGTCCCGCAGCCATGGCCAACCTGCAATTGGGCGCCAATGGAGTGTGGAGAAAATTGAACTACAATATCTCCGGCAATTATTTCAATCAGGATGGGATCGTTGAAGAAACGAATTTTGAACGCTATTCCGGGCGGTTCAATGGTGTTTATCCAGTCTTGAAAACGTTAAAGCTGGGTGCAAATGTGGCGTATACCAGGGCGGTGAAGGAAACCGTGGGCGGAAATATTGGTGGGGGTATGTATAGAATGCCGCCCATTTTTTCGGAGTATGACAGTACGGGCAAATTTTCGGATCCAACGGCTTTCGGACAATCCATTGGCAATCCCGCGGCTGATCTGTTTTACAAAAACGACCAGTATTTTCGTGTAAACCGTTGGGTAGGAACCGTTTATGCGGATTGGATATTTCTGAGGGATTTCACGTTTAAAAGCAGTTACGGCTTTGACCGGAACGATGAATTCTTCTATTCGTTCACGCCTATATTTATGGTAACCTCTTCGCAGTTGAATAATGAAGAGCGCACCGGACGGGATACCACTGGAAGAAACACCTGGCTTTGGGAAAACACCTTAACCTATAAAAAGGAGTGGGAAGACGTTCGGCTCGATCTTTTGGGTGGCCAAACGGCGCAGGAATTTTCCTATAAAAGACGCAGTACCATTGATCAAATCCTTCAGCCCAACGGCGAGCAGATCAGCGAATGGGCGATGATGAGTTTTCTGGCTCGTGCCAATGCCACCTTTTATGATCGGTACCTTTTTACCGCTTCTATTCGGGCGGACGGCTCCTCCCGTTTTTCTAAATCCAACCGCTGGGGTTATTTTCCATCGGTAGCTGCGGGCTGGAATATTACCCAAGAACCATTTATGCGCGGTCAAAACATATTTGATCGACTGAAACTCCGTGCATCCTGGGGTATCACCGGCAATGACAGAATTCAGGAGTATCCTTCCCTGGGTACCATTACCGATCAACTTTACAGTGCTTTTGGCGACACCATTCAGCCAGGCGCCACACTGGTCAATTATGCCAATGCAGATGTGCGTTGGGAAACGACCCGTCAGACGGATATCGGACTGGAATTCGCCTTGTTCAAAGGCAGGTTTAGCGCTGAAATAGACTGGTACAAGCGTTTTACATTCGATATTTTGGGCGATCTCCCCATTCCTGACTACGTCGGCTCAGGCAGTTTCCCTTTTGTAAATGCTGCACAAGTCCAAAACATCGGCTGGGACTTCACCTTGCAGTGGCGTGAAACCAGGCGAAAAGTCACCTATAATCTTGGCCTGATCCTTTCACCGGTCAAAAACGAAGTGATCAAACTCAATGAAGGCAAATCTGAAATTTTTGAGGCGAATACAGGGCAGGGGGACTTTGCAACCCGAACCACCGTTGGCGGACCAATCGGGGCATTTTATGGATACAAAGTAGCGGGTGTTTTTCAGAATCAGGAAGAAATTGACAGTTCGCCAAAATTTGGCAATGAAAAACCGGGCGATTTCCGCTTTGCTGATCTAAACGGCGATGGCATACTGGATGGTGGTGACCGGACCTTCCTAGGAAGTCCCATTCCCACCTTGACTTATGGATTTTCTGCGGGCATGGAGTTTTTTGGCTTTGACATTGCCGCCGACTTTTTTGGTGTAAAAGGCAATAAAGTGGTGAATGCCAAGACTGTGGCGCGTTTCGACACCCCGAACTGGGAAACTATTTGGTATGATAACCACTGGACCGGTGAAGGTACCAGCAACACCGTGCCAAGGGTGACCAATGGCGGACACAACTACAGAATGTCTGACTTTTTGGTCGAAGATGGTGCGTTTTTTCGCTTGAGAACCGTGGCGTTGGGTTATTCCCTGCCCACGCGCTGGCTTTCCAACGTTGGCATGACCCGGGCTCGTTTCTACGCCAGCGGCACTAATCTTTGGACCAAACAAGCCTATTCGGGCTTTACACCAGAGTTTCCGGGCGATAATTCATTTAGAACCGGCATTGATTACCTGAACTACCCGATGGCGAAAATTGTGCTGGCTGGGTTGAATGTAACGTTTTAGTACCACGGAACGCTGTTCTGAGACAATAATATACTACCCCGGAACGCCGTTCCGGGATATTGCACATAAAAATCTATCACTCCCCGGAACAGCGTTCCGGGGTACAAAAAATAAAGCGCATGAGCACACCATTTAAATCACTCATCGCCGCAGCATTTTTGCTGCTAACGGCCACTAATTGTCAGAAAGACTTCCTTGACCGCAAACCACCCAACAGACTGACCTTTGAGGAATTCTTCCAAACGCCCGAACAAGCCGAGCAGGCCGTCAACGCTGTATACGAGCAATTCCGCGCTTTTGAATGCATTGCACTTCCCTATATCGCCTGCACCGATGTTTTGAGCGATGACGCGGACAAAGGTTCCACAGCCAATGATTCCCCATTGATGAACGACCTCGACAATTTCACGATGGATGCTACCAACCCCTTTATATCGCCGGTTTACAGGGGATATTACCGCGCCATTGCAAGGGCAAATGTGGCCATTGAAAACATTCCAAATGTTGAAATGGACGCTGCTACCCGCAACCGCCTGATCGGCGAATGCAAATTCTTGCGGGCTTACAGTTATTATCTTTTGGTGCAATGGTTTGGCGATCTGCCTTTGATTACCAAGACTTTACAAGGGGATGAGTATTATGCACAAACCCGTCGGCCACGCGAGGAAGTGTATGCCCAAATTGAGTCTGATCTCAGTGATGCCCTAGCGGCATTGAAGGAAAAAAACGAGTATGCCCCAGCAGATCTGGGCCGGGCAACCAAGGGCGCCGCGCGAGGATTACTTGCCAAATTGTACATGATAAAAAAAGACTGGGCAAAGGCAGAAACCCAGTGTATGGATATCATCAACTCAATGGAATACAGTTTGTTGCCTAAATATAGCGACAACTTTTTGCCCATTGGCGAAAACGGATCGGAGTCCGTTTTCGAAATTCAGGCGGTGGCTTTGCAGACCCAGCAAGCCGCAGGTCCGGGCTCTTCACCCTTCAATATGGTGCAAGGTGTGCGTGGCATTCCCAATCTGGGCTGGGGCTTCAACCGTCCCTCCGACAATCTGGTGACCTCCTACGAAAACGGTGACCCACGCCGCGAAGCGACCGTAATTTATGTTGGCGAAATACTGCCTGATGGCTCCACACAGGTGCAGGATAATATCGAAATAATCAACGAACGCTTCAATCAAAAAGCCTGGGTACCTGCCCACCCCGGCTTGCAGGACAATGGGCCGGGGAATATTAGGGTATTGCGATATTCTGATATTCTGTTGCTGGCTGCAGAGGCTAAAAATGAATTGGACAAGCCGTCTGAGGCCCTTCCTTTGCTTAACCAGGTGCGCAAAAGAGCACGTGGCACCAACAATTTCATCTTGCCTGATGTGACCGTGACCGATAAATCTGAGTTGCGTGAGCGGATCTACAAAGAACGGCGCGCAGAACTGGCGATGGAGCAACAGCGCGGGTTTGATCTGGTGCGCTGGGGCCGTGCAGCAGATGTAATGCAGGCGGTTGGAAAAACGAACTTCACGACCGGGAAGCATGAATTACTCCCCATCCCGCAAACGGAAATTGACCTGACGAGCGGGCGGATCACGCAGAACCCGTTGTATTGATTGTTTAATCTCGGAGGCCTTTGTAGGCGTCCGAGGTTTTGAAATAAAAAAATCCCACAGCCGGACGACCCAAATCGCCCGGCTAATTTTTTAATTCATGAGCAAGCCATGTACTTTGAGTAAGCGATTGCGGAAGTTCGCATCAGTGTTTACCCCTAAGTTTTTGCCGAGAGAATTGGATAAGTAATATGCACTTAAAATCAATATGAAAAAAATTTGAGGGTTTTAGCCGAAGGAATATTTTTAAAGTAATTTTGATTAATGTTTTAATAATCAACAATTTACAAAGTAATGTATTTCAAAATTAACAAGACGCGAAACGGATCAAAAATGTTAAAATTTTAGACCCCAAAATAATTTTGGGCAATCTGAAAAACATGTGGGCGTTTTAATCCCGTATTTCAAAGCGCATTTTCACTAAGATTTTAGATCTGCTATGAATACTGCTTACCTCTTTTAGTACCCGTAATCAGGCCTTTATTTAGGCTTGTTGAAATCGGTTGATTCCATTTTTTTATTCAGGATTTCTGGTCCGCTCAGGCATTGCTCCGAGGGTGAAAACCTCGCTTTGCCAGCACCATTTTTCAATTATTAATCATCTTAAACAAACTCATTTTTTCACCATGACTTTTTCAAAATTGCATCCGATTCTACTGGCCATGTTGGCTGGTACAACCCTGTTCTTCGCTTCCTGCGACAAGGACAATGACCCAAATGACACCAATGGCCAACTAAATGTTGAAATCACAGACGGCCCAACGGAAGATCCCAATGTAAAAGCAGTATTCGTAACAGTAGCCGAAGTCAAAGTGGATGGCCAGACTTTTTCCGGCTTTTCCGGCAAAAAGACCATCAGCCTGCTGGCCTATCAGCAAGGCGATGTAGCAGTGCTTGGCCTGGGCGATTATGACGCGGGCACTTACCAGAACATCACATTGGTGTTGGACGCACAAACAGATGAGGGTGGGAATTCTCCTGGCTGTTATGTGCAAACCTTTGATAATGTGAAGCATGCGCTCTCTGCCACCGCTACGCATTCCATTACCGCCACCAAGTCCTTTGTGGTGGAAAACGGAGCTAAAACCAATCTGGTACTTGACTTTGATTTGAGAAAAGCAATCCAGTATCAAAATGGAGGCGGCGCTGACCAATACGATTTTGTCGGTTCCGCAGATTTGCAAGCTGCCTTGCGACTTGTGGTGAAAAGCGAGGCGGGCAATCTGGTCGGTACTGCCCAGAACAGTATCCTGAATACAGATAAGATAGTGGCTTTTGTGTACAAAAAAGGCACTTTTAACCGTGCAGTAGAAATCCAATCAGTAAACGGAGTCGCTTTCAAAAACGCAGTGGCCAGCTCGGAAGTGAGCAGCACCGGTGAATTCAAAGTTGCATTTCTGGAAAGTGGCGACTATGAAATTCATTTCGCGGCTTACAAAGACATGAACAGTGATGACAAACTTGATTTTCAGGGAACGCTAATATTGGATAGTCTGATTGACCTGAATAACCTTCAAATGGCTGCAGGCGCTAACCTTCAACTGAATGTAACGGTAATAGGCATATTGCCGTAATAGTCAATAGTTCTAAACGGATTTTGTTGAGCATGAGAGCAGGGCGGCGGAAGCTGCCCTGCTTTTTTGGATTTAAACCTTCGAAGCTTTTGCATCAAAAACAATTCCCAATGGCCGCGTGATTCCGATCACACGGCCTTTTTTATGTCCTCTCCAACGCTCGTCTCCCATCCGCTCCTATTCGTCTAGACAAACAGGTAGTTGGCAGTGCCCGTGCATCCAGGCAGTAACCTTACTGTCCTTGGCAGGGTCTAGTGGTGAAGGCGATGGGGTGATAGAGTGATGAAGTGATAGAGTGATGAAGAGATGGGGTGATGAGCTGATAGAGCGATGAAGCGATTTTTGAGCGCGCATTCCTTCATCGCTTCATCACTTCATCTCTTCATCAAAAAACGATTCATCCCCCAAAAACTACAGTT
>JAUSMG010000302.1 GCA_030645295.1 Saprospiraceae bacterium
ATATCCAGCGAAAGCGGATTGCGACGGTTACGAAACCTTGAAGGTTTCGTAACCGCCGCAATCAAAATCAAAAAGCACCACCGATGATAACCGGGGTGCTTTTTTGATCTACCCAAATTCCACACCCGTGTGAGATCCTATTAAATCTTAATGATCCTGGAAATCCTGGTTCAGGTGTCCCCTCCAGCGCGGAACCCATGAACCAGGATTTCCAGGATCATTAAGATTTTATAGGATCTCACCCAGCTCACCGATAATTGCCAGATCTGGGCATCAAGATCCTGCCAGGCAGGAACAGATGTTCCTGCATATGGATGGTCAATCGCAAAAAAATACCGCATACTCGTTTCCCCCATTTTGTATTTTCAAATTTTATTGGTAACTTTGAATAAATCAAATTACCAAAATGGAAAAAGACGATCTTACTTACCGTATTATTCGCTGTGCCATGAACGTCCACAATGAATTGGGACGAGGGTTTATGGAGTATGTGTGTTGCCGCGCGCTGGCCATCGAATTGAAACATGCCGGCATCCTATTTGAGCGCGAAGTATGGCTGCCCATCCACTATAAGAATTTCAGGATCGGGTTCAGGCGGGTTGATTTTGTTTGTGCCGACCCAACCATGCGGGCAACGGTGGAATTAAAGGCAAAAGCCCAGCTGGAGCCGCAAGACTTAGTTCAGGCAAAAAATACACTGGAGCGCTTAAATGTGAAGGACGGTTTGCTCATAAATTTTGGTGGCAACAGTCTGGAATTCAAGCATATCTTCAACAAAAACACTCGGCCAGAAACTGATTTTGAAGATGCTACACCTGCACTTGTTGGGGAGACAAACGACGATTTGTGGCAATCCCGACACTATCTACCTTCATGGCTTGTGGAGAAGATGCAAAGGGAACGGCAGATCAAGCAGAATAACAAGCTCGTGTAACATCCTAAAAAATCCTAAGTATCCCGGAAATCCTGCTTCATCAGTCCCCAAACAAAAAGCCCTTCCTGCATTCGCAAGAAGGGCTTTTTTTTCAGCAGCCTCGTTCATCGTTCATCGTTCATCGTTCATACTTCATCGTTCATCGTTCCCTCAACGCAACACGCTCAATTTTTGCACATTGCGACCATTTTTGCTTTCGATGCTAACGAAGTAGAAGCCATTCCCCAACGATTCGGTGCGAATCTCATGGTTGGATTCGCCTTGTGGGAAAGCGATGCTTTGCTGCAAAGAAACCGTGCGGCCTGCAGCATCTGTGATGCGTACATTGGCTTCAAAGGACTGCTCAGCGCTGATCCTCAGATTGGCAACTTCGGCACTTACCGGGTTGGGCGAGATCTGCCAGGCAGAAAGTCCTTCGATATCGTGAGTAGCTGAAGTAGCAGGCGTTTTGAAGTTCCGGCTTTTGGCTTCAGCACAACCGACCAGGTAATTGAACGGTTTTACGCGCCAGTAGTAAGTTCTGTTGGGGGAAAGCGTGGTCAAGAGTTTGCTGGTCCCCGTTTCGATAAAAGTTTGCGCCTGGGAGGTACCGAAGGTTGAAATAATATCAACCTCTACCAGATAGTGGGTTGCGCCAGGTACGGACTGCCACTCGATCATCACATTATTGTAATAAGGCTGTGTAGAGCCCGATGCAGGCGAGAGCAGCAAATCGGTAGGCGAAGTGATCTCCGTTGCGGTTGGCGTAAAGTTGTTGTCCAGGTAGTTGCGGGACGAATGGTTCAGGTCCGCCAGCATAATATCACTTTGATCCTGCGTGAATACATAGGGATTACAACCATTGAAATAGCCCATAAAGTTGTTCTCCATTGGATTCACAAATACACCCAGGGGATCTTTAGCGCCGCCCGCATAGTTGGCACAGCTGGGCGCAATGAAACCAAAATTGTAATCCGGAGGGGTATCACAAATACGGTCGGCAGAGGTGGTACAATTTGTACCGTCCTGACGTTCAGTGGTCACGCCACCGCCATTGGGCGCAACCACCGGAGCGGTTGGCCAGGTTGGAAACGAAGGGTCAAAAGACTTGCTTTCGTAACCAAAAAACGTGTGTGGAAGGCTAAAAAAGTGACCAACCTCATGCGGCAGGGTGCTGTTCGGCAGACTACCATTGATCTCTGCTTTTCTACTTACGATCCAGTCCTGGGTCGGACTGTAATACGCCAGGGTAACGCCGGGCTGGTTGTTGCCTGAAACCGCAGCATTTACGACATACACATTGACCGCGTTGTTGTGGCGGCGCAGGTTCATGACCAGGCCATTCGTCTGGGTTTCATACACGTTGTCGTTGTTGATCGACTTGTCGAAAAGGCCATGCGTGGGGTGCTCGCTGAGGTAAAACTGGATACCAACAGACGCATAGGCCCGGTTGAGCTCACACAACTGGTCCAGCACTTTAATTTCTTTATGCCTTCCGTTTCCATTTGCATCAGCCACCAGGTGAAAGTGGATGGGCACGTATTGAGTTTCTCCACGGTTGTCAGCCACAGCGCGAAGGGCTTCCATCACGATCTTGTTTTCAAGAAGGCGCGGTATAAATTCAGCTTGATCTTCCGCATTTCCGCAGTGGTGAGGCTGCGTTTGCTGACTAAATGCAGACAAGGAGGCCATAAAGGCAAAAAAGAGAACTAAAAACCCTTTTTTCATGTAGAAAAATTTTTTAATTAATTAAAGTGGAAGGGGATCCACGAATTTAAACAGAAAGAGATCTAAACAGTATTTAGACGCAAAACTAATCAAAGATAACAGAAGCTGCTGTCCGCTGGTGGCAATTCGTTAGTTTTTACAACCTTTGCCTTCGTAGATTTTATACATCCCGCTAACAGGATTTGTCGGCAGCAGTCGTTAGTTTTGGTCGAATAAATTAGAGGACACAGGTATTTAGGTCGTTAACTTTGCAATAATTCTGAAACCAACTTTATTTATCCGTTGTTTCAGGATATAATTTTGCAAAACCTCCTTTTTCTTTAATCGCATCCTAGAGCGTGTTTACAATACTGAACCTATGACGACAAACAATCTTTTTACCAAAATCTTACTGTTAAACACGCTGCTGTGTTTGTCGGCGATCTTTGTCCAGGCGCAAGATACGAGTGGAATACCATCCCGGCCTAAGAGTATTTTTGAAGTACTGACTCATAAAGATGCTGTGAAAATGACCTTGGAAGCGGACCTTACAACCATCATTGAGCAGAAAAAATCCAATCAATACTTCCCCGCTACCCTGCGCACAGAGGATGGCAAAATTTACAGGGTAGAAGTTAAACCCCGTGGAAAATTTCGCCGAAAAGTATCTGTGTTCCCCCCCCTGAAATTAAAATTTAAGAAGAAAGAGCTGGTCGCCGCCGGGCTTGATACGCTTAACGAGATCAAGTTGGTGCTGCCATGCTTTGAAAATGAAAAAGGCGATGAACTCATTGTCCGTGAATATCTTGCCTATCGGATGTTCGAACATCTGACCGGGGCAAGTATGCGTGCCCGCCTCATCCGGCTTACGATCCGCGATACCCATGTTGAAAAATCCAGAAAGCCCATGTATGCCATCTTGCTGGAGGACGAAGAAGAACTGGTGGCCCGCCTAAACGGACAATTGAATGAAGAATACGGCACCCCGACCGAAAGTCTGCACGCCTATCAGGCCGCGCTAACGGTGATGTTCCAGTATATGATCGGCAACACAGACTGGGAAATTTCTATGCTCCGCAACGTACGCCTCGTTCGTGCCCCGGAATCCGGAAAAATCATGGTAGTACCCTATGATTTTGATTTTTCCGGCCTTGTAAGCGCTCCATATTCCAGTCCGAGCAGTGATACTGGCCTCAAGACCGTCCGCGACCGGTTTTTAATGAGCAATGGACTGAAGCCTGAAATATTAAATCAGGCGCTTAATACTTTGATCTCAGCCAAATCAACTTTTTACGGACTTTGCAGGTCAAAATATCTCGACCGCGAGGCATCCTCGGATATGGACCTGTTTCTGCGTAGATTCTTCGAAAAGGTGGAGGGCAAGAATGAAATTCCAAAGATGATAAAAATGGATTCGGATTAAGCGTTGAATAATTGAAAAGAGAATTCTACCTTTGCACCCGCAAAAAAAATTGCCCCCGGAGGAGTGCCAGAGTGGTTTAATGGAGCGGTCTTGAAAACCGTCGTACTGTAAGGTACCGGGAGTTCGAATCTCTCCTCCTCCGCTTCACCCGCCATAGCCCTTTAGGGCGAAGGCGGGTTTTTTTTTGCCCTCCGTCGGCAAGCCTATGGCGGGTAAAGCCCTCCGTCGGCAAGCCTATGGCGGGTAAACCGGGTTTTTTATTTGCGCTTTACTGTACTTTTGCCGCCCATCTGGCCCTCTTTATGAATCTCGCATTTGACATCGGCAATACACGGCGTAAAATCGGCCTTTTCAACGGAAGCCGCTTGCTCGAGTGTAAGGTGGTGACGGATTGGACGACGGACCAGCTATTAGCCTATTGCAAGCAGGCCGGCGTGCGAAGCATCATACTTTCTACCGTAGCATTTCCAGACAAGTCTCTGCAAGCGTCACTGACACAATACTTTGACATTCTGGAACTTACGCAGGAAACGCCCTTGCCTTTTGAGAACCAATACTCTACGCCGCAAACCTTAGGAAAAGACCGTTTGGCAGCGGTAGCAGGGGCACAAGCGTTGTTGCCCCGGCAACATTGTCTGGTGGTGGATTGCGGGACCTGTATAAAGTACGATGTATTGACCGAAAAGGGCGAATATCCGGGGGGCAATATTGCACCCGGGGTACAAATGCGGGCCAGGGCAATGCACGAATTTACCGCACAGCTGCCCGAAGTAGCGCTGCAAATGCCCGATGATTTTATAGGCAACAGCACCGAAACGGCTTTGCAAAATGGAGCATTCCTTGGAGCTGCACTCGAAATTGGTAGTTTTGTGGGACTTTTTGAGCAGCGATACAGTCCACTGAAGGTGATTCTGACCGGTGGCGATTCAAGTTTTTTGCTTCCTTATTTAAAGATCCGGCATTTGACCCATGAACCAGATTTGACCTTGTACGGACTGAATAATATCCTGATGTTCAATAGTTAACCATCATTGCCAACCTTAATTTAAACAACACAGCACTATTAACTACTCGAATGAGATTACTTTCCCTGATTCTGCTTCTTTTTACCAGTGCCGTACTTTGGGCGCAGCCAAAGTTCAACTCTCCTTATTCACACTTTGGGATCGGCGATATTGTTAGCCCTTATTTTGCCAACCAGGCGGGTTGGGGCGGCCAAACGGCCGCTTTTCACGACCCTTTTCACTTGAACCTGGCCAACCCGGCTTCCTTCGCTTATTTACGCGCTACAGCCCTCGAAACGGGCATTTACACCAAATACAGTAAGTACGAATCCGCTACGGGTTCGCAGGAAGAATGGAGCGGCAATCTTTCCCACCTTGCCCTTGGCTTCACCCTCAAAAGTCCCATCAACGAGGTGCTCGACAAGGTGAAATCGCCCTGGAACTATGCCATGGGCATTGCGCTTACCCCTTACTCCCGCGTCGGCTATAACATCGAG
>JAUSMG010000126.1 GCA_030645295.1 Saprospiraceae bacterium
GATTCACCAATCTCAAAATCAATCGAAACTACCTGCCAAGGGCTGATATCGCCCAAGGCAATCTCAAATAATTGCTTGCTGTTCATGGAGGCAAATATCATTCAAAGAACTAACTCACCCATATAAAGTCACGAAGAGCCATGAAAGTTCTACTTGTTGAAGACGAACCCAAAATGGTTCGCTCGCTGAAAAAAGGGCTTGAGGAGCACATGATCGAGGTGGACGCCGCCATGGATGGCGCGGCAGGCGGCCGTCTGGCGGAGGCCAATGAATATGCTGTTATCATTTCTGACGTAATGATGCCTGAAATGAACGGCATTGACATGTTGCGTCAACTTCGACAAAACGGCAATAATACTCCCGTCATCCTGCTCACTGCCTTGGGCCAAACCGACGAAAAAGTGACCGGTTTCGAGGCCGGCGCTGACGATTACCTGACCAAGCCTTTCGAATTCCGCGAGCTGCTCATGCGCGTCCGTGCGCTGGCCCGACGGCCGCAATCCAGCTATCAACAGCCTTCCACTATTCTGCGATTTGCAGATGTGGAGATGAACCTGGAGCGAAAAGAATGTCTGCGGGGCGGACAACGTATCCAACTTACACCCCGGGAGTTTGCACTGATGGAGTATTTGCTGCGCAACCCAGGACGAGTAATTTCAAAAGCCGAAATATCGGAGCGCGTTTGGAATCTGTCCTTTGACACCGGCACCAATTTCGTGGAGGTCTATTTTAATTTCCTGCGCAAAAAAGTGGATAAAGGATTTCCTAAAAAGTTGATACACACCCAGTTCCGAATAGGCTATGTGCTTCGGGAAGAAGATAATTTGACTGGATGTTGATTTGTTTATTTGGGGATTTGGGGATTTGTTAGGCCAGAGCCTGGCACTCCAGTCTTCCAATTATCGAATTTCCATGAATTTGTCCACCAAATAACCAAATAACCAAAATATCCACCCATGCAGATCCGTACCAAACTTACCCTTCAATTTATAGTACTCGTGGCGGGCATGCTGGTGCTATCGTTGTGCTTTATTTATGTGAAATTCCGCCAGATCACCGAAGATGAATTCTACGATAGCCTCCGCTCAAAGGCTCTGATGACCGCTGAAATGGTGCTCCACGACGAAGCCAACTTGCGTCCGCTCAGCGAGAATGCCACCCTTGAGGAGGAAAGCACAGTACTCCCATTTCGGGAAAACGTGATGATCTTCAATGCCGATATGCAGCGTGTATTTGCATTTAACCGCGCCGATCAAGCGCTTCCGCTCAAAACCCTTGTGAATCTGAAAAATTCGGGCGAAACCCGGTTTTTGGACGGCAAACTTCACGCGCTGGGGTTATCCCATAAAAGCCGGAGCGGACGCGATTATTTGATCATTGCAGAATCGGTGTTCAATTCTGAGGAACTCTCCAATCTCCGGAATATATTGCTCATCACTTTTATTTTATGTATTGGTATGGTCGCTGCGGGCGGCTGGTTTTATGCCGGTCAGGCCATGTCGCCGGTCGCCAGTATCGTCAATCAGGTGGACGGTATCCTTCCTTCCGATCTCAGCGCCCGTTTGGAGGGACAAAACAACCGCGACGAATTGTCCCGACTGGTTTTCACGTTCAATCGTCTGCTCGACCGCATCCAATTCGCTTTTCGGATGCAAAAGAGTTTCATTTCCAATGTGTCGCACGAGCTCAAAAACCCGCTCTCCATCATCATTGCCCAACTCGAAGTAGCGCTGGACAAAAAACGCGACAACGAGGAATATCAGGCCACCCTTAAATCAGTGCTCGAAGATTCGCACGAATTGAGCGAAGTGACCGAAAAACTGCTTCAACTGGCAAGGGTACATTCTGAGGGTACCAACATCGCCTTTGAACTGGTTCGGCTCGACGAGGTGATGCTTCAAACCCGTTCGTCCCTGCTGCGACTGCACCCTAATTATCATATCGCTTTTGATATCGTTGGCTTTCCAGAAGACGAGGAGCAACTGTGTGTGCGCGGCAACGAACCACTCCTGCGTTCCGCTTTCCAGAATCTGATGGACAACGGATGTAAGTTTTCACCCGAGAAAAAGGTCGATGTAAAGATCCATTTCGACCCAAGCGGCAAGCACCGCGTAGAAATCGCCGACCGGGGCCCGGGCATTCCGGCAAAAGATCTGCAACTCATTTTTCAGCCGTTTTACCGCAGTTCCGAAAGCATCCATGTGCGTGGCTCTGGCATTGGGCTTTCCCTCGTAGACAGCATTATGAAGATCCATCAGGTTGCACTTGACGTCGTGTCTACTCAGGGAAAAGGAACCACCTTCAAACTTAGCTTTCCTGCATTACAAGCCTGATTACACCCTGTTTTTAAAAGAACAGATATGAAAAACTGGTATTTCGCCGACTCAATAGTCAACCAAACAAGTTTGAAAAAAGCCGCCTGCCGTTTGCTTGCGGTCTTTGCTTTGGCCAGTATGTTGACAACCCAAAATTGTAGTTATGATGTCGTGGCAGAGCCTCTCGAATACCGAAGCGCTACGGAAGTTGCATTGTCCTGGAATCGTCTCGCCCTGAATTTAGAGCGTCATACTTTGGGGTATCGACCTCCGGTCAGTGCACGCATGTATGCCTATATTGAGATGAGCGCGTATGAGGCCTCGCTACCGGGTTTGCAGGATTATCTGTCGCTGGAAACCTATTTGTCTGGTTACAAAAGGCCCAATGTAGCATTTGGGGATGGACAGTTCAATCTTCCTGCCAGCCTGAATGCCGCTTACGCTCAGATACTCCGCCAGTTTTTCCCCACTGCACCGGACAATTTGCGGCAGCAGATCGAACTTCTGGAAAAACGGAATGCCCAGATTTTCCTTAAAAAAACCACTGCCACAGGAACTGAGGAGTCAGCAGTATTCGGGAAAACGGTCGCCAACACCGTTTGGGCCTGGTCAAAAACGGATCGTGAAGGGCATGAGGGCCATCTTTACAATTATGACCATGGATACGTCCCCCCTGTCTGCACAGGTTGTTGGCAGCCTACTGGCGAACATCCTTCGCCCGCCTTGTTGCCTTATTGGGGAAGGGTTAGGTCTTTTATCGTTGACAGCAATGATATCCGCTATAAACATCCGCTGGATTACGAAGAAACACCCGGCTCCGGGTTTTATACCGAAGCCATGGAAGTATATTCGTTATCCAAACCGCTGAGTCGGGAAAACCAATGGATCGCTGAATTTTGGAGCGACGATCTCCCCGGACTTACCCTCAGTCCTTCCGGGCGCTGGATCTCCATTACCAACCAGGCGTTAGAAAAGGCCCGCCCGCCCTTCCCCTTACTCATTGAAACCTATTTAAAAACCGCTTTGGCGCTCTGCGATGCTGGTATCATTGTCTGGAAAGGCAAGTACACGTTCAATATTGAGCGCCCTGAAACGTATATCCGCGCACAAATCAATCCCGATTGGAAGGCGCTGCACGACACACCTTCTTTCCCTGCCTACCCATCCGGACACGCTGCTTTCGGCGCCGCAGCTGCTGAAGTGCTGACCGATGCATTGGGCAGAAAGTTCCAACTCACTGATCGCACCCATGAAAAACGCCCTGAATTTGCCAGTACTCCGCGGAGTTATGGTTCATTTACCGAAATGGCGCAGGAAAATGCCGCTTCCCGTGTTTTGCTGGGGGTGCATTACCGTATGGATTGCGAGGAAGGGGTCAGACTGGGCAAGATCATCGGACAAAAATTGGTGAATCTTCCATTGAAGCGCAAGGAAGCGGCAGTGTTAAAGCGCTGAGGGTTTAATCCCGCCTGACCCTGTACGTCAATCCAAAGATCATTGCGCCCGCAAACGCCAGAAAGATCATAATAAAAAGCGCATCGGCCCAAAATTCAGGCTTGAGAAAACAGGCCAATGCCCAGTAGACCAGGGCCATCCATGCGACCACAACCACCACTTTCCCCAACCCATTCGACTTCCAAAAGAAAGGCCCCAATGCCAAGAAAAAAGCGCCAATGGAGAAAAATTTCAAAGCCATCCAAAATCGCAAGGACCAAAAAATTCCTGAATAATCCTCCCCTCCGGTCCTTACAAGATTGAAGATCTTCATCAATTGCAGGTTTTCCATTACATCGGAAAACGCGGCCATTAACGTCCATAATACCGCCCAAACCAAACCTTTTGCGCCCAGGCGTTTGCATTGCAGCGCAAACAATAGCATGAACGAAGCATAGGCTAGGATATACAAATAGTCATAATTGGTTGAGCAAACAAGCCTGTTTGCCCTTTCTGTCCTGATTGAATCGGGCTGTGGCAGTTCAAAAATGGCATTGATCATGACCGTATCCTGCGCAAACTCCAGCGCCATAATGGTTTTCTGATACCCTTCCGGTGTGACCACTTTCGCTGATTTGATCTCCTGATCCATCAACCTGCCAATACCGATCAAAGCGACCATAGCAAGGATACTCAATAAGAAAAAGGGACGATTTTTCATGCGCGGAATTTTCTTGCAAAAGAAGGGAAATTCTAGCCAAAGCGCAATCATTCTTAGTCATCCATATGCGCAGCATGCCTACTCAATTTTTCAAAAGAGATCCTCCTCCCAGCACAAAATCACTTTTAGTAATTAACTTTGCATTTCAAAGTAATTTTTAAATTGACCTTACTTGAATAATTTAGAGATAAGCAACGCTCAAGGATACTTCGGTCCAGACTCCATGACCTGGCAGCTGTACCGCGAGCAGCTCACGCTGACTGGTGCAGTGCGGGCACTGTTGCTTCAGGTAGCACATCCTGCCGTGGCGGATGGCGTAGCGCGGTACAGCAATTTCAAGGCCGACCCATTTGGGCGCGGCTACCGCACTTTCGCGGCGATGGCGATGATCTATTTTGGCTCCAAAACCCAGGCCGAACAAACAGCTCAACGGCTCTGGCGCATGCATTCTGCCATAAAGGGTGAAGCCCAAAACCCTTATTCTGCCAACGACCCACACTTGCTTTTGTGGGTATTGTCTACCTTGACAGAAACTACTTTGCAGGTACATAGGCGGATGCCTTTACCTGATCTGCCTCCCGATTGGCCAGAGCGTTTTTATGAAGAAAGCAAGGTAGCAGCACGATTACTGGGCATACCGGATGAGGTGTATCCGCCTGATTTACAGGCATTTGAAATCTATTTCAAACGCATGTTGGAGGGTGATATACTGGGCAGTACCGACACTTGTCGCGCAGTGGCACAATCTATTGTTCAACATCCACGAGCGCCTAAAAAGCTGGCGAATCTCCTGGCCACAGGCTGGCTTCCGGACCCCTTGTGCGACCGGTTGGGTATTCCGGTATGCAAGGATTCAACCATCAAACTGGAGCGATTTCTACAGCGATATTTACGGACTTATCGACTGATTCCCAAGATGTTGCGTTGGAGTCCGTCCTATCATCAGGCAAATTATCGCATCGCAATGGCCCGGGGAGAGCGGCCAAAATGGGCGGGGCGGTTTTTTCACTGGCTCGCACAGCGGATGAAAATACCAATGGGGTTGAATCTTCGGTGATTTGGGGATTTGGTTATTTGTTGTGCCAGACCATGGCATTCCTATTTTCCTGAACGAAGGCACGAATACCAATCTTGGGCACAACGAATAACCAAATCCCCAAATCAACGAATCACCCTTCCCCCACCAGCCACTTCTTAAACTCAGAGGACCGTTCCGTGCTCACGATGGTCTCCAGATCTGTGGTAGGCGGCTCGAGGTCCACTTTCACACGACTTTTAGAGTAGGGGTGCATTTCCTTGATGGCGGCCACGTTGATGATAAACTGACGGTTGATGCGAAAGAATACCGCCGGATCCAGCAGGTTTTCCAGCTTGTCGAGTGGATAATCCACCGGGAATCGCTTGGCCGTGCTGCGCGTCACGAGAAAAGTGATCTTGTCCTTCGTGTAAAAATAAGCCGCGTCGCTCATGTCCACCAGCCGGAAGCTGTTGCTGAAACGGATCAGCATCCGGCGGAGGTAATGCGCCCCACCCTCCTGCAGCCGCAAAGTTTGAAGCAGGCCCGAGTAATCTGCGACGGGAGCAGTTGACTGGAACACCTGCTTGTATTTTCCAATCGCCTCGGCCAACTCATTGACTTTAATTGGTTTGAGTAGGTAATCCACGGTATTTACCTTGAAGGCTTTGAGTGCGTATTCGTCGTAAGCCGTGGTAAATATGACCGGGCTTTTGATCTTGACATGCTCAAAAATTTCAAAACTTGAGCCATCGGCAAGGTGAATATCCAGCAGGATGAGCTCGGGCTGCGGATTGTTTTGAAACCAGCCTATAGCCGCCTCTACACTGTCGAGTCGCCCTACAATTTCAGCCTCAGGCGCAACTTCAACAAGCAGTTTTTCCAGGCGGCGGGCGGCTGCGTTTTCGTCTTCAATGAGTAGTATTTTCATATGTTGACTTTTGACTTTTGACCATTGGCTTTTGGCTTTTGACCATTGGCTTTTGACTCAAAAATCTTACCTTTGGTAAGATGACTGTTGACCGTTGGCTAGTTTTCACATTTACACACTTTAAACCATTTGATACCATGCGTAACTTTAGAAAATATGACATTTGGACCGATGGAATTGATTTTTCAATCGCTTAAACAAAAATATATTTCATTAGAAGAAATGAATGGGCTTCTCCCGCCACTACAATCGCTTCAACGTCGGCTCAACGCACTTAGAAACACGCTTCTAAGTTAACAGCCAACAGCCAACGGTCAATAGTCACCGATCAATAGTCAACGGTCAATAGTCAACAGTCAACGGTCAACTATAGGCACCTTCACGGTAAAAAACGCTCCGTTATCTTCCACAATGACCGGGCGTTCTCCCAAAAGTTGATACCGGTTGATAAGACTTTGAAGGCCAAATCGGGTACTGGGCTCTGGCTTTATCTTTTTCTGGATATTGTTCCGCACGGTGACATAGCCATCATGTTCCGAAAATATCTCGACGGTGAGCGGTTTTGAAGCAGAAATGACGTTGTGTTTCACCGCGTTTTCTACCAGCATTTGTAAGGCGAGTGGCATCACCTGCCCCGTTTGTCCGTTGAGGCTGGACGCCAGTCGGAAGCCTGCTTCGTAGCGCTTTTGAAGCAGGAAACTGAAACTCTTCACCAGCTCCATTTCCTCCTGAAGACTGATGAAATCGCGTTCGCGATACACAATGATATTTCGATAAAAATCTGACAAATGTTCCACGTATTCCACTGCAATTCGGGGATTTTCTTCAATGATCGTAATCAGTGTATTGAAGCTATTGAACAAAAAATGAGGGTTTATCTGGCTTTTCAAGGCTTCAAACTGCGATTCCACCCGCTCTCTTTTCAATTGTGCCTCGCGTCGCAAACTCGCTTCCCGGCTGCGCACAAAAGCCATGATCAAACCCGTTCCAGTAATCAGGCTCAACAATACGAACCACCATTGTTGCCAAAAAGGCCGTTGAATAACAAACGACCAGGAAGCCTCCGGCACTTTCTCAAAGTTTTCATGCTCGCTTGTCTGCACCCGGAAAGTGTATTTGCCGGGCTGCAAACTGGGATATGATGCCAGATGATCTTTCGACACCTTCCAGTCAGGATCGAATCCCTCCAGTTTATAGCGATAACTGACTGATTCCGGGTTGGTGAACCACAGTCCGGCGAAGTTGAAAATGAAGTAATTATCGCTGTGCGAAAAAGTGCTGGTAGACAGAAAATCAACCGATTTCAACAAAACGGATACCGAAGTGATGCCCGGTTGAGGGTCGTCTACAAACTTTTCATCAAATGCTGCCAGGCGCACAATGCCGTCTTTCGTACCGAGCCACACATTTCCAAGGGTATCGCGACACATTGCGTTCAGATTGATACTCGCCTTGGGGGCTCCAATGCTGGCATCGCAAAACATCAGGTGGTTCACACGCTCGGGATTGAGGAGATCAAAGCCTTCCTCGTAACCAATCACAATAAGGCCATTCCCATCTACCGTAAGCCCTGTGATGTGTTGGCTGTGCAGACCATTCGCCGTTGTAAAACGTTGAAATTCATTGCCGTCCAGGCAAAAAAGACCTGCCCGATCTGTGCTGAACCAGATGCGCCCGCGTCGGTCTTCTGTGATGCTGTAAATGGTTTTTAGTTCCGTGCCGTTTGCCGTTGTGAAGAAGCGCAACGCATCATTTTCGAGGACCGCCAGGCCTTTGCCATCGGTTCCAAACCACACCCGCCCCCGACTGTCCGTAAATACTTTGTAGACATAACTGGTCCCGAGTTCGGGTTGAACCTGAAGGGTGCCTTTTCCATCAACACCTATTGCAGAAACCCCACCGAGTGTGGCGAGCCAAACCGTTTGTCCCCGTCCGCCAATGCTGAGCACACTACCATTTGCCAGCCCGTGGCGTTCAGAATATTGACGCAGCACACGTCCCTGTTGGTCGAGTACAAACACCCCATTGCCGAAGGTTCCTGCCCATATTTCACCCGAAGGGGATTGCCAGAGAGAAATAACGTTTTGAAGCAGTACATTTTTAAAATCGGAGTATACCGGAACGCTGTTCCGGTCGTTGGTTTTCATGTAAACCGGAACGCTGTTCCGGTCGTTAGTTTTCATGTATACCGGAACAGCGTTCCGGCTTACATTTTGCAAGAAAAGCCCGGATTGTGAGCCTGCCCAAAAACGCCCTTTTTGGTCGGTTAGCAATGCCTGAACATTCGTAAAACCTGGCTGCCAAAGGCCAAAATGCACATTGGCAGAATAGAGCACACCTTTGTCCAACACAGCCCACAGCAGCCCTTCGCGGTCCTTGCAGAGTGCGTGACTCCTGGTGCGACGAAACGCATGCGTTTCAGGCAAAGCCTGAGCCTTCCCGTATGCCAGATCAATGCGGATCAGCCCGTCTCGTCCGGTGCCGACCCACAATTCGCGGCTGCCAAAAATGGCCAGACTCGTTACATCTCCAAATGCCCAGTTTTGGGTCATAAAAACGGGACGAAGCGTGGCCACATCAAACTGAACAATGCCTTTTTCCTGAGTCCCTACCCATACATTCCCGCGATCATCTGCCAACAGTGCGGTCACAATTTCGTCGGGGAGTCCGTCGGAGATGCCCAGATTTTGAATCTGCTTTTTACCCATTTCAGGCATGGCACAGAGGCTGATACCCGCATCGGTAGCCGCCCAAATGCGGCCCTGCGCATCGCTGGCCAGCGCATAAATGTCGTTACTGGCCAGACCATCATCGCTTGCGTTAAACTGGTAAAGCCGGTTGTTTTTCCACACATAAAGTCCCTCGCCGTAGGTAGCAATCCACAAACCACCCGATTTGTCTTCCGCAAAAGCAGTGATCTTTTCTGATGGAAGCCCCTCCTCGATCTGCCAAAGCATAAGGTAGGGCGCATATTTTTTTTCCGCTTCGGCATCGCCGGTGAGTGCGGGCTGAAAATTCCCCGCTATCGACACCCGGCCTATCGCACCATTGCTGAAACCTGCCCAGATCTGTCCCTGGGATTCAAAAAGCGCGGTAACATTGGCTTTTGAAAAGGTGTCTGCGAGGCCGATGGTTTGGAAAGAAAGCCCGTCGAAACGAAAAAGGCCTTTTTCAGCGCCACACCAGAGCCAGCCGTGACTGTCTTGAAGCACCACGGTCATCTTCGCACCACCCAACGCTTGGGAAGACTGCGGGCGGAGTACGGGGGTCTGTGCTGCAAGTGCGATGCTGCAAAAAATGAATATAAAATGGAGATAAAATCGATTCAAAAGAAAAACGCTTTCTAAGGATAATGGGACTTAATTAGTCTTTGTGAACAACTCCGCTTCAACGCTCAGCGCAATTTCTTCGGCGATCTTCTGATAGACAATGTGTGGAATGCTGATGTTGTGATCCGCCAGAGGAACGGTAAATTGAGCGCGTACACGGATCTTATTGCCCAGCACCTCCAATTCACTCCGAATGATGCGCTCCTGTTCCACCCCATGGGCCAGGAGTTTGCCTTTTGCCCGTACCGTGTAGATGCCATCTGTCTGAAAATCAATCTTTTCAATAATTTTTCCTACAAAACTGATCTTGGGGTATTTGGTACTTTCCATAAAGTTTTCGTTGAAATGCTCGCGTTGCAGGGGATTGTTGAATCCTTCAAAAGAGGTAGTTTCCACAGACCATGCAAAAGTGTTGTTCGCCGGGTCGATCGCGCCCCGCAGCTTTTTACTTCGCGCCTGAATGACTTCGAGCGTCGCCTCCGACTTGAAAAAAACTTTTCCGTTGTCGCAGCGATATGGAGTGGTCGGCTGATAGATGCCAAAGCTCCCCAAACTGCAAAACAACAATGCCGGGGCAAAAAATAACAATAGCGTTTTTGTACACATGGCAGATAGCTTATGTTGGTGAAGTTACGATGGCTGGAATGCTTTTCCCGAAAAAATAGTTGCTGAACAGGGAAAAAAGACACCTGAAATGGTAGGTTTGCCGCCATTCACCTGTTGCCGCATCCGCCGATCGGCACTTGCGTTCAACTTTAAATCAAAAACTATGCTTCGCCTCTCTTTTTTGCCAAAAGCGGTATTTCCACTAGCTTTTCTATTCCTGTTTGGTCAACAAGTTTTTTCGCAAGAAAGCCGACCATTCCGTTATTCCGACGAGATCGGGATAGGCTTTTCCCCTATTCTTCGGGGACAAACCGGAGTAAGTTTGTTGTACAAATATGCCCTGCGCAAGAGTACTGATGTTGAGCGAAGAAAGCGATATGCATTGCGCGTGTTGCTCGGATATTACGATGAGCCTTATAATAGTTCCAGTTTTCGGAAAGTGGTTGCAGATACCATTTTTTTGATTGAAGGTTCCGGTCAGTCAATGCATCGTTTTATAAACACCGGGATGGAACTTCAAACCCTTAAAAAAAATTTCAGGTTCTATGTTGGCGCTGATCTGGGTTATCGATATTGGACTTCAGCGAGTGAAAGTCAGTATATTAGTCAGGTCAAAGATGTGCGTTTTATTACGGAGGAATTTGATTACAAAAGCAAAAACAATGTTGTCCAGGCTTCCATTTTGGTTGGGGTCAATTATTTCTTCACGCCCCGTTTCAGTGTTGGTTTGGAGGCGAATTTTTCTGCCGCTTTGGAATTTTCAAATTCCAAACTTCTCCAAGCTGGCTCCGTTGTGCGGAACGACAAAGGAACCCTTTTGGAGATGGAGACCAGACTCTGGAGGCTTTTATATATGAGTTATCATTTTGGGGGCGCAAGAAAAAAAAGTGACCAAATCCAAAAATAACAAACAAACATGACAAACAATTTCAATCCCTGGCACAATGTTTCTCCCGGCGACAAATTGCCCGGCGTAGTAAACGGGATCATTGAAATCCCCAAAGGAACAAGGGCGAAATATGAGCTGGACAAAGAAAGTGGACTATTAAGACTGGATAGAGTACTTTATTCATCGGTTTATTATCCAGCCAATTATGGGCTGTTTTAGGCGAACTCCACGACGATACAACGATTTTTGATAAACAAAACGTTGTGTCGTCGTGTGAAATGATTCTGCTTGAGTAAATTATTCTTTCCCCCCGCCCGTTCGCTGCATCTCGGCGGCCATATGGATTCCTTTACGGATACGCAGATAAGTACCACAGCGGCAAATATTACCCGCCATAGCATCGTTTTGGTTTTCCCGCAGCAACACCGTTGCCGACATGATCTGACCGGGTTCGCTTTCCTTTGGGAATAAGTGCATGTTGGTAATTTTTCAAATGGGTGGACAAATGTAAAGAAAACCATACCGAAAACTCAAACCGTTATGAATTTGTGCGGCCTTACCTGGACATGCTGTTCAAGTTCAGGATCTTTTCTCCGCCGACTCGCCCTAAAGTTTGGAACTTTGCCTGCAATATGCTCACAGACCGCTTTGAACGCGTACACGATTACCTGCGGATATCCCTGACGGATACCTGCAACCTGCGCTGCGTGTATTGCATGCCGGAGGAGAAGATCAAGTGCATGCCCCACAGCCAACTCATGTCGGTGGAAGAGATTGACCAGCTTGCCCGGATTTTTGTCAACAACGGGGTGCGAAAAATCCGCCTGACCGGAGGCGAACCCCTGGCCCGAAAAGATGCCGGGGAAATCATCCAACGCCTTTCAAGATATCCCGTCGAACTAACGCTCACCACCAACGGCGTGTTGGCAGATCAATACATCGATTTGTTCCTTAAAGTGGGTATCCGATCGCTCAATGTGAGCCTGGACACGCTTAACCCCGCTTCGTTTTTTGCACTTACGAAAAGAGACCTTTGGGAAAAAGTTTGGCGCAATATTATGCTATTGATCGATGCCGGATTGCACGTAAAAACCAATACGGTGGTGATGAAAGGCGTCAACGATTTTGAAATTGTTGACTTCGTAGCCCTCACGAAAGACTTGCCGATACACGTTCGTTTTATTGAATTTATGCCCTTCCAGGGCAATCATTGGGAACACGACCAGGTTTTTCCCGCGAATCAAATGCTCGAATTAATTGCTGAACAATTCTCCTTCATCAAACTCCTGGATGGCAAAAACGATACGGCTAAGAAATTTAAGGTACTGAACCATGAAGGCACTTTTGCCATCATCAGCACCATGAGCGAACATTTCTGTGCGGGTTGTAACCGGATGCGCTTGACTGCCGATGGGAAAATGAAAAACTGCCTGTTTTCCCAATCTGAGGTGGACCTTTTGGGGGCATTGCGCAGCGGACAGGAAATAGAGTCGTTGATCCAATTTTGTCTGGATATGAAGGAGAAAGCACTCGGCGGACAACTACTGCCGGACTATGAAAAGATTGATGCCGGGGCGCTTAAAAACAGGAGTATGATTGCCATTGGGGGGTAAAAGGGGATGGGCCACGGATTGGACGGATGAGACACGGGTTTTTACGGATTTTTTTTGATAATTCAATCCGTGCAAATCCGTCTCATCCGTCCAATTCGTGGCCCATTAAAATCAATAAAAAATGACTACGGTTAACGACGCAAAAAGGCTGGTCGACGAAAGCGCAATGGTTTTACCTGCAATTACCATTCCACTGCTGGAATCCCTGGGGATGATACTTGCAACACCGGTCGTCTCTGCCGTGGATATGCCTCCCTTCGATCAGTCTGCCATGGATGGATATGCCTTTCATTTTGAGGCATTTAATCCCAAACTGCCCCTCCGCGTAATCGGCGAAATCCCTGCTGGTAAACAAGCCGCTCTAAGGCCCGCCCCGGGTGAAGCGATGCGGATTTTTACCGGCGCCCCGGTTCCGGAAGGTACTGACACCGTGGTAATGCAGGAAAAAGTCAGGATCAAGGGGGACCAAATTTGGATAGACGATTTTCTCCTCAAGAAAGGAAGCAACGTCCGTCCCTGCGGTTCCCAGACCAGGCAAGGCGAAACCGCATTATCTCCAGGAACCCATCTAAATCCGGCGGCCATCGGGTTTCTGGCAGGCTTGGGCGTAACTACTGTACAGGTCTGGTCGAAACCCAAAGTATGTTTGATCATCACGGGCAAGGAATTAGCGCCGCCGGGCGCTGTACTGAAACCCGGACAGGTGTATGAAAGCAACTCTTTTGCCCTGATTGCAGCCTTGCAGGAATTGAACATTCAACCCACGCTGGTTTTCCGAAGCGATGACGATGAACGCCTGATTACCAACTATTTGGCCACCGGAATCGAACAGTGTGATCTGGTGATTGTGACCGGTGGAATATCGGTGGGTGACTATGATCTGGTTAAAAAATCCATGGACAATTGTCAGGTAAAAACAGTCTTCTACAAGGTGAAGCAAAAACCAGGCAAGCCGCTTTTTTTCGGAAAACACCCGCAAAAACTGCTGTTTGGCCTTCCTGGAAATCCCTCGGCAGTGCTCACATGTTTTTATGAATACATCGTGCCTGCCATCGAAAAAATGAGCGGAAAAATTGGCCCGTCCCGGCGGATGACAAAAAAGACCTTAACTGCAGCCTTTTCTAAAAGACCGGGGCTTACCTATTTTCTGAAAGGCAAAATAAATGGTGATGAAGTAGTGCCCCTACACGCTCAGGAATCCTACCAGATGAGTTCCTTTGCCCTTGCTGATTGCCTTATTGTGTTGGAAGAGAACAGAACAAACTATGAGAAAGGCGAAATGGTTGAAGTTCATCTGTTTCCAAATTGGTAGCCACGAATTGCACTAATTTTCACTAATTAGGTGACTCGTTTAGTGGAAATTAGTGCAATTCGTGGCTGAAAAGTGCTCTAAAATTTTGATAAAAATCGGTTCATGGAGCATGAGATAACTTTCCTATTCTACGCCTTGCTCCTGCTGGTCGCCTTTTTGTATGCATCGGTGGGACACGGCGGGGCAAGTGGGTACCTGGCGCTCATGGCATTATATGAATTTACGCCGGACGTGATGCGGCCAACAGCGTTGTTGTTGAATATTTTTGTCTCCGGGATCGCCTTTTTAGCCTACTTCAAAAGCGGTAGTTTTTTGTGGAAATTGTTTTTGCCGTTGGCCATAACAGCCGTTCCCGCAGCTTACATCGGGGGATTCATTACACCGCCGACCATACTGTACAAACAACTTTTGGGCGCATTTTTGCTCATACCTGCCATTCGGTTCATACTACCTTTGGAAGCAAAAGACGTCCAGCAAAACGAATTGAATCTCTATCTGGCCCTGTTGATGGGCGCAGGGATCGGACTTATTTCTGGAATCCTCGGAATCGGGGGAGGCATTATTCTTTCTCCAATATTGATCCTTCTGGGCTGGTCAAATGTGAGGCAGGCAGCCGCTGTGAGCGCTTTGTTTATTTTGGTCAATTCAATTTCAGGATTGGCAGGCCAGATGCAACAGGGAATTAGTTTTAGCCAGGACATGGTGTTAATGGTCGGAATTGCTTTGGTGGGTGGTTTGTGCGGTTCTTATTTTGGAGCTTTTCGGTTCAATCAGAAAACGCTGAAAATCAGTCTCTCTGTGGTTCTTTTCATAGCATCATTGAAGTTGCTTTTTTCTTAAAATTATGACCATCAAAATAGTAGCATTCGGGAAAATCGCTGACATCCTGCCCCAACAGGAATGGGAAACAGACGGCTTGGAAACAGCAGGAATGCTGCGTGGGCAATTGGAAGCAAAATACCCAAATCTAAAAGGCCAGCGCTACCTGATCGCGGTGGATAAAAAAATTGCCAATGACGATAGTCCACTGGAGGAGCATTCAGTGGTGGCGTTATTGCCACCTTTTTCGGGGGGATGATTCGCAACGGCGCAACGGGTTGTTCACGCAACGGCGCAACGGCGCAACGGCGCAACGGAGGATCTTGGGAGAATATAATCGTTTCGCCGTGTCGTGAAACAACTTTTACTTAAATGTCAGAATCCAAGCAGAAGAAATACCTACGTTGCGCCGTTGCGCCGTTGCGTGAAATAACTTTGTCTCGTTGCGTCGTTGCGCCGTTGCGTGAAACAACTTTGTCTCGTTGCGCCGTTGCGCCGTTGCGTGAAATAACTTTGTCTCGTTGCGCCGTTGCGCCGTTGCGTGAAACAACTTTGTCTCGTTGCGTAGTTCCGTGAAACAAGCTTCTTAAAATCCATCCCGATCAAAATGATTTCAAACAGCCCATTATCACGCTACCAAAAGCAAATGCTCCTGAAAGAAATCGGCGAGCAAGGGCAGCGACTACTTTCCCAGGCCAGCGTTTTGGTGGTCGGCGCGGGAGGATTGGGCTGCCCGGCATTGCAATACCTGGCAGCAGCGGGAATCGGCCGAATCGGAATAGTTGATTTTGACGTGGTAGAGGTTTCAAATTTACACCGCCAGATCTTGTACACATTGGAAGATGTAGGCGTTTTAAAGGTAGAAATCGCTGCAAAACGGGTGAAAACGCTCAATCCTGAGGTCCAGGTGGAGATTTTTAGCGAAAAAATGGACACAAAAAATGCGCTTTCCATTATTGAACGTTTTGATGTAGTACTGGATGGTTCGGACAATTTTCCTACGCGATATCTGATCAACGATGCCTGCGTACTGTTGGACAAGCCGCTGGTGTACGGTTCCGTTTTTCGTTTTGAAGGACAGGTAAGCGTTTTCAATTTGTTGGACCATGGGCTGAAAACGAATTACCGCGACCTTTTTCCCGAGCCTCCAAATCCAGCAGACGTGGTTGATTGCAATGAAGCGGGCGTGGTCGGCGTGCTGCCAGGCATTATCGGAACGATGCAGGCGAACGAGGCCATCAAGATCATTACCGGAGCCGGCAGTCCCCTGGCCAATCGCCTGTTTTGCTACAATGCATTGAATAATTCTGTCTATGAGCTGGAAATTTCACCCCTGCCCGATGCACAAAAACAGCTTCCCAAAACCCCGGAAGCGTTCATGAAAATGAATTACGAATGGTTTTGCAAAATGATTTCAGACGAATTTACGGACATTGATGGCCCTGCCTTTGATCAATTGAGACAGACAAAAACACCGATCATAATTGATGTCCGCAACCTGGATGAATGGCCTAAGGTCACAGAATTTGAACATTTGCGCATTCCGCTCGCTGAACTCGAGCAAAATCTGGACAAGCTAGACCCAAGCCGGCCCCTGGTTATTTTCTGCCAAACAGGGGTACGAAGCATCACCGCCGCTCGTCTTATCACTGAAAAATTATCAGCCTGTTCCGTTTACAACTTAAAAGGAGGGATCATACAATGGAAAAGCAAACAATAAACACCGAAGAGAAGCCGTCCCATCGGCACAAAAAGGTCTTTGTAGAAGGCCCCATCAGCGCAGCATTTGTGGGTGATTCCATCGCCAAACACAGCACGAAAATGGACATCGGCGCGCACAGCATTTTTTTAGGACAAGTTCGCAAGGATGTAATTGAAAGTCAGGAGGTTGTGGCCATCGACTATTCCGCTTATGCTGAAATGGCCGAGGAGAAGTTCCACGAGATCCGGGAAGATACTTTTGCCAAATATCCCCTGACCTGTATGCACATTTACCACAGTCTGGGAAAGGTAAATGCGGGTGAAATATGCCTTTTTGTGTTCACCTCGGCCATTCACCGCAGGGAGGCCATTGACGCCTGCAACGAGGTGGTGGAACGCATCAAACAGGAGGTGCCCGTGTGGGGGAAGGAGATTTTTGATAACGACCAGCACCGCTGGAAAGAAAACAAATAGCCGCTATGGTAAACATCACCAACAAAGTAAAAACCCACCGCAGCGCCATTGCTCAGGCAGTAGTCCGGGTCAGTAAACAGGAAACCATAGACGCCATCCAAAATAAAACCGTGCCCAAGGGAGATGTGCTCGAAGCGAGCCGGGTGGCCGGTTTGTTTGGCATCAAGCGGACCAGCGACATGATCCCGGATTGCCATCCTTTGCCGGTGGAATACGCGGCTATTACGCACGAAATCAATGGGATGGACATCGAAATTCTGGTTGAAGTACAGACCATTTACCGGACAGGCGTGGAGGTGGAAGCCATGCATGGCGCCTCGGTGGTAGCCCTGACCATGTACGATATGTTGAAACCCATTGACAAGGGAATAGAGATCCTGAACATCAAATTGGTGTCGAAAAAAGGCGGCAAATCACAGTATAAAGACAAACTCAGTCGCTCGATAAAGGCCGCCATCATTGTATGTTCCGACAGCATTTCCGCCGGCCAAAAAGAAGACCGGGCAGGTAAAGCCATTCAGGAGAAATTGCAGCCGTATCAAGTCGACCTGGCCGATTTTTCCATTGTCCCCGACGAAATCGCTGCCATACAGGAAAAGGTCCAGGCATTATACGAGGACCATTTTGATCTGATCATTCTGACCGGGGGAACGGGCTTGTCGCCCAGAGATGTCACCCCCGAGGCCATCCGTCCGATGCTGGACCGCGAGATCCCCGGCATTGCAGAGGCCGCGCGGAGTTACGGGCAGGAACACATGCCCTATTCCATGCTTTCCCGGAGTTTGGGCGGGTTGAAAGGGGACACCTTGATCCTCGCTTTGCCGGGTTCCACCCGGGGTGCTCAGGAAAGTATGGACGCTTTGTTTCCATACTTGCTGCACTTGTTTAAGGTAATGGAATTCGCTGGACATGAATAAACAGCCAGACTACTGGACATTTTGACATTGGTTGTGCACCCGAATAATTTGAAAATCGTGCACTTGCTGAATCGTGTCTAAGGTCCAGTGTCAAAATGTCCGGTAGTCTGCTAACCCACAGTTTGTATGAACATTCTGATCGCGCCCGATTCTTTCAAAGACGCCCTGTCCGCCCTCCAGGTATGCCATGCATTGGAGGCGGGCATTCGCTCGGCCAAACCCAAAGCAGATGTGCGGCTTTGTCCCCTGGCTGATGGCGGTGAGGGTACTTACGAGGCATTGGCATCTTCTCTGGGTTTGCATAAGGTCGAAATGGCTGCTTGCGATCCCCGTTTTCTCCCCATTACGGCTGCCTACGGACGTACAGTGGATGGAAAGACCGCGTTCATTGAAATGGCAAAGACAGCAGGGCTTCAATTGCTGTCGGCAGAGGAGCGCAACCCTATGCTGACGACCACTTTCGGAGTAGGTCAACAGATCGCCGACGCCCTTTATCGTGGCGTGGAAAATATTGTATTGGCCATCGGTGGCAGCTCCACCAATGATGCAGGGATAGGGATGGCCACTGCTTTGGGATGGCAGTTTTTGGATGAAAACGGGATGGCATTGCCGCCAGTGGGTGGTAATTTGAACCGTATTATGACCATTGTGCCGCCTGAAAATCGCCCACGGGTAAGTGTAGAGGTCATATGTGATGTGGACAATCCCTTATTTGGCCCAATGGGAGCCGCAAGGGTATATGCCCGGCAAAAAGGGGCAGATGATGCCATGATCCTCCAACTTGACGATGGGTTAAAGCACTTTTCCAACATTGCCGCAAAAACCGGTGCTGCCCCGGATCCGGCATCTTCTGGGGCAGGGGCGGCGGGCGGCATGGGCTTTGGAGCGATGTTTTTTTTGAATGCCGAAATACGGCGCGGAATAGAGGTCGTGCTTGATCTGCTGGATATGGATGAAAAACTGGGCTGGGCCGATATGGTGGTAACAGGCGAGGGTAAAATAGACGGCCAAACAGCCCATGGGAAATTAGTGCAGGGGCTGTGTCGTCGCGCAGCAAAAAAGGGGACTCCTGTTATTGCATTCTGCGGTTTGTTGGAAGCGAGTCCAGAGGATATACATCAAATTGGATTGGCAGCGGCCTATTCCATCAACGACCCTGCAGAGGGCAGTGATTTAGCGGAACTAATCAAAATGACTGAAAAAAATTTAGAAAAAACGGCTGAACGAGTATTTCAGACTTTTAAGCTTTGAAACCCTGCTTGGATAAACTGACTTAGGCTATATCTTTCCATTCGATTTTTCGTCCAGGGATATCAATCCTGTTGGTTGGGCCATCGTGGCAGCCCATCGTTTTCAACCACTAAAAAGCGCTCGATTTACTTTTTATGACAGCTATATCCAACTCGAAAAAATTAACCGAACTACAAGCCACAGCGATATGTGGCAACGACATCAGTTCTTCCTGTCTGTATGTCTCTGCCCTGACCATCCTTTATGCCGGTCAATTCGCCTGGATTTCACTGTTGGTCGTGGCGGTGGTCTTGTATTTGTTCAGGCGGATCTATGGGGAAGTGGTAGGCGCCTTGCCCCTCAACGGTGGAGCTTATAACGCCTTGTTGAACACCACGTCCAAACAGATCGCCTCGGCGGCGGCCTGCCTCACCATCTTGTCCTACATGGCCACTGCGGTCATTTCGGCCAACGAGGCCATGCACTATCTGCACAACATGGTTCAACTGCTTCCCATCGAAGTGGCAACGATCGCGCTGCTGGCCACATTTATGGGCCTGGCCTTGATCGGCATCGGAGAATCAGCGGTCGTGGCCGTTGTCATCTTTATCACCCATTTGATTGCATTGTCCTTACTAGTACTGGCAGGGGGATGGTTTTTGTTGCATAATGGCGTCGAGATATTTACGGCCAACTGGCAACAACCTATACCCTCGGGCGGCTTAGGTACGGCGCTGTTCCTTGGGTTTTCAGCGGCCATGCTGGGCATCTCGGGCTTTGAAAGCTCAGCCAATTTTGTAGAAGAGCAGAAGCCGGGTGTTTTCCGCAAGACGCTGCGCAATATGTGGGCAGTAGTAAGTTTTTTCAATCCGGTAATTGCACTGCTCGTGTTGTGCATTATTCCATTGGCACAAGTAGGGGAGCACCGCGAATCTTTGTTGGCTTTTATGGGACATACTGCCGGAGGAAGCTGGCTGGGCTGGCTCATATCGATAGATGCGGTTCTGGTGCTCAGCGGTGCAGTGCTCACCTCGTTTGTTGGGGTGACCGGACTCATTGAACGTATCACACTTGACCGGGTTTTGCCCAATTTTTTTCTGGCTCAAAACAAGCGCGGGGTAAACTACCGGATCGTGGCGGCCTTTTTCATGCTCTGTGTATCGGTTCTTTTTGCTACCAAGGGTGATTTGGGCGCCTTGGCCGGGGTTTATACGTTTTCGTTTTTGGCGGTGATGGCCCTTTTTGGTCTGGGCAATCTGCTGCTCAAGATCAAGCGATCCAAACTGCCGCGACCGGTGAAAGCGCACCCCTTGGCAGTAGTGTTAGCCATTGGTTTGGTTGCTGCAGCTTTTTGGGGCAATGCCCGGATCAATCCCAGTGCATTGTTTGTGTTTTTTCAATACCTGATCCCTGCCCTTGGCATTATTTTTTTACTGCTGAACAGAGGGCGAATTGTTCGGGGGCTGCTGTATACCATTCACTATCTGTACACGCCCGTGCGCCGGTTTGTGCTGGTGAGCAACCAGTATTTACAGGAAATGCTGGACAAGATAAACGCGCAGGAATTTGTCTTTTTTACGAAAGGGGATGACCTGGCGATCCTCAATCAGGTGCTTCAATACGTGGAAAACAATGAAAAAACAGGCAAACTAAAAATCGTGACGGTGATAAAGCCCGGACAGCTCTGCAATGATCCGCTACGTCGCGATCTCGAAGTGCTGGATCGCGCCTACCCGGAAGTCAAGATCGAATATCTGGAGATAGCGGGGGTCTTTGGCCCTGAGCTCATAGAAGAGCTTTCCCAACGATGGAATATTCCCAAAAACTTTATGTTCATCGGTTCGCCGGGCGACCGCTTTCCTTATCGGGTATCCGAGCTGGGAGGTGTTCGATTGATCATCTAAGCCAGCACGCATAATCGGCCACTCAATTCCTGAATAAGAAGAAGAAAGCCCAAAAGTTGACATCCGTCAAGTTTTCAACGGCTTATTGAACGGACCTTTGCAGGGTTATTGTCCCTCGCCGTACCTTACGCTTCAAACACCCACCAGAATTTAAAAACGAATTAATTCCATGGATATCGTAAATATACGTCCGCTGCTCCTCACAGATTATGATGGGCTCAAAGCCTGCATGATACGCGCCTACCCGCAAATGCCGGAGGCTTATTGGAAAGAACCTCAGATCAACCGTTTGCTCAGCATTTTCCCGGAGGGGCAATTGGTCGTTACCATCAACGAGCAAATCGTAGGATGCGCACTTTCCATTATTGTCCGATACGATCGCTTTGGAGACAATCATACTTATCGCGAGATCACCGGCAACTTCACTTTTGTGACCCACGAATCCGGAGGCGATACACTCTACGGCATTGACGTATTTATAGACCCCACTTTTAGAGGCCAACGCCTGGGCCGCCGCCTTTACGACGCCCGGAAGGAATTGTGCGAACAACTCAACTTATCCGGAATTGTCTTTGGTGGGCGCATTCCGAACTACCACGAGCATGCAGACGTGCTTTCCCCGCGGGCCTATATCGAAAAGGTGAAAAACAAGGAATTACATGACCCCACCCTCAATTTTCAACTTTCCAACGATTTCCACGTAAGCAAGGTGCTGCGTGGCTATCTGCCTGGCGACGAGGAGTCCAAAGAGTTTGCCACCTTGTTACGCTGGGACAATATTTACCATATACCCGTAAAATCTGCTAAAAGCACCATAACCAAATTGGTGGTACGGCTTGGGCTGGTACAATGGCAAATGCGCCCTTACCGGAGTGTGGATGAATTGTTTGAGCACATGGAGTATTTTGTAGATGCAGTGTCCAGCTATCGGTGCGACTTCGCTTTATTTCCGGAGTTTTTCAATGCGCCGCTGATGGCTCAATACAATGACCGACCTGAAGGAGAGGCTATTCGTTTGCTGGCAGAACATACCGAAACGATCCGGGACAAGTTTGCAAAGTTGGCTGTTAGTTACAATATCAACATTATCAGTGGCAGTATGCCTTTGCTGCGCGATGGACAACTGTTCAATGTTGGTTACCTCTGTCGCCGGGATGGGAGCGTGGAAATTTATGAAAAACTGCACGTTACGCCCGACGAAGTAAAGTGCTGGGGGCTTAAAGGGGGCAATACCTTGCGCACTTTTGATACGGACTGTGGCAAGATCGGGATCCTTATCTGCTATGATGTGGAATTTCCCGAACTACCGCGCAGATTGGCAGAGGAGGGTATGAATATCCTTTTTGTGCCTTTCCTCACGGATACCCAAAATGCTTTTTCAAGGGTTCAACTCTGCGCTCGTGCCCGGGCCATTGAAAATGAATGCTTTGTAGCGATCGCCGGCAGTGTCGGCAACTTGCCCAAAGTCCACAATATGGACATTCAATATGCCCAAAGCGCCGTATTTACCCCTTGTGATTTTGCCTTCCCGGTCAATGGCATCAAAGCAGAAGCTACTCCCAATACGGAAATGCTGGTGGTAGCAGATGTTGATCTGGAGCTCTTGATCGATCTGCGACACTCCGGAAGTGTTCGGAACCAGAAGGATCGCCGTACAGACCTGTATAAAATTGATTTCAAGTTGGAGAACCCGAAACAAACGAACCTAAGTACTGTAGTGCCTGTGCTTGACGACAATTTGGCTTGAAATTAGACAACCCATCCTTCTCCCAACAGCATTCGCACCGCCGCTGAGAACCCTTCAGGGCCAACGCCTTCGAGCTTGATCAGATCTGGAAGATCCAGATCGGCCCAGGTATGATCCGGTTTCTGCACCAAAAAGGGCAGATCCACCACTTCCAGCATGGGGGCATCATTGGGGCTGTCGCCAATGGCTGCGAAACATGGGTCTTGCACAATGGTTTGCCGGAATATTCCCTTCATCCATTCCACGGCCCTGCCTTTGTTCACCGAGCCTGATTGCACGGTGTAAAAGCGACCGCCGCGGCTCAGGACAAATCCTTTGGGTTTCAGCAGCGTATTGATCCGTACAACTTGCGCCGCATCCAGGCGACTCAGCAAAGTCTCCGTGAACCAGCGTTCGCGGGCGCGCTGCAGGAACGCTCCGCGCAGGCCGGTTGCAGCAGATAATTCAGCGTCGGAAGCATCTGAATACCCATGTATTTCTGGGATAATCTTTAACGCAGCACGCAGTACAGTTGCTTCTGCATGGGCAAAAACGACCAGATCATAGCCTTGCTCCTTTCGGGTCGCCGAATAGAATTTTCCCGGAAAAAAACCATCAGGAATAGCGATAGCACTGCCGTTTTCGAAGATAAATGGCATTTTCAGGCCGATTTGGCGTTGCAGATGAATTTGTTCTGCAAAGGTTTTGGAGGAACAAAACACGAGCGGCGCTTTTCGTTCGACCAGGTTCCGAATCGCCGCCTCGCTCCCCTCAAAGCTGTAACTGTGATGGTCGATCAGCGTACCATCCAGATCTGTGAAGACCACCAGTGGCCGACCTGTTGTAAGGGTGAATTCGATCATGCCGGAATATAATTACCGTGCTGCGACCAGTCTATGGTTCGGCCGGCAGCCTCAAAATCAATATCGGACAGCACAGGGTATTGCCGGAGTTTTACGGGGCTTGCATTTTTACGGATGATTTTTAATCGATTCAGCTCAGTAGAGATCTCCGTTTTCAGGTTTGCCGGACATATAGCAGAGTGCCAAAGCACAGAAAGCGAGTATTCGATCATTTCATTGATGTGATCATCCCCTTTGGCCACTTCATGTAAGTGTGGGTTGCGCGATTCGATCTGAAAAATCTCCACCCCGCTTTTCATGATTTCCGGGAATGGAGCAGGCATCACACCGCCAAATTTTTCCATCATGCTCACGAAATGGTGTGTCTCGACAGAAAAACCGGTCGAATAATCGAGCGAGAGCGCCAAAGGCATAGACAGGGCGTGCTCTCCCGCATTGCCCGTGCGCAGCACTTCAGTTTCGTAACCGGTGAAATGGCCTAAAAACTGATTGAGGTACTGGTTGGTGATCCGGGACACACGTCCCCATTTGGCAAAAAACAGATCGTTTTCTACGATTTTTGGTTTGCTGTGCCACTGGATGCGCACCATCGAATAGGGTGTTTTGCCTTGCGAAAGCCCGGCAGAAAAAATGCGGACATATTCGAAAACCGCTCCCGGGAAATAATTGTCCGAATCAATAAATCCCACATATTTTTTACCTGCCAAATTTGCGAGGGCAATGCCCGCCAGCATCCCCTCTGCCTTTCCGTGTCGAACCAATCCTTCCTCGTCTATCAGGTGTGGATAACCGCCTTCAAGAAACAAACGGGCGATCTCAGGCGAGCGCTGATGGGCGATGATGTACTTCTTTTTGGCATACCGGCAAAAAGTGTCCACCATACTGCGTTCCATCCTAAAACGGTCAATTGGCTCACTTTTGCTGTTTGAAAGTATGATGGGCAGACAATCGTGCGGAATTCCACAAAGTACCCCTTCCAACAAGCGCAAACGCTCGTCTTTCACCGGAATCACAATGGCCAGATCCTTTTCAATCTCGTGAATCCGTTCGTAAGGAATCTGCTGAATGACATGATATCGGCTTTCGAACTCAGAATCTACGCCATGGCCACCATCAAGTTCATAGATCTTTTGTACTTTGTAGAATAGATTGGCGCCAAATCGCTCGGCGCTGGTGGGTATTTCAAGACGCATTTTTTCTGTTTTTAGATAATTAAACTACGATCAGAGGTTCGTCAGAACACTCAACCTGTGGACCAAAAAGAAAACGTGGTTAGGATGGTAAACGCCCGCTTAAACATCTGTAGGATCGTTTGCGCCGGTAATTTCTACAGGCCGGTCACGGTAAAATATTGCGCCCAACATTAAAATAACAGCAGTCGCTAAAATGACGAAAAACAGCACACCATCATCGAAGGCTTCGATGCGTTGCGCGTCGGGAATTTTATAAAACAAAAGGATGGTGATCAATCCGCGCGGGATGTAAAACAACTCCGGGAGCAGGTTATATCGGTGTACAACCCGCAAATAGATGAAACGCAGGCCCAGCAGCGCTGCTACAATCAGGGAACCCAATTCCCATACCTGCAAATCCTGGAAATAAGCCACCCCAATGCCGTAACCAAAAATAACGAAAAAGAACGTTCGAATCAAGAAGGAGGATTCAGCCGTGATGGATTTTAAAAACCCAACCTCATTTTCCACGTTTTCATTTGAAAAGTAACGTTTGAGCGGCCTCCATCGTATAAGCTCCCAATTATTAATGACCAATCCAAACATCAGAATGGTAATTAGAGAGGGCAGATGCATCATTTTTCCGCCAACATAAATGACAATTAGCACCGCGAACGACAAAAAGAACTTTACGTTTATCCGGTTCCGTATCAGCAGCAGCATAAGACCAAAACAAACCGCCACCGACAGCACCAAAGCCACCACGATACTGCCGCCAAACCATGCAACATCCTGAACACCAATTTGATGGCCCGAGGTGAAAAAATTAAAAACCATGATGCCAATGATGTCTGAAAAAGAGGCTTCGTATATCAGAAACTCCTTTTTTTCAGGCTCCAGATGGTGCACACTCGGCAATACCACGGCGCTGCTTACAATGCTCAACGGGATGGCGTAGATCAAACAATTGATCCATGGCGTTTCCGGCAACCACCAAAAAAGAATGCCGGTTACTGCCAACGAGGAGACTAGAAAAATCACCAGGGCCGAGAAGAAAGAATTCCTGATGAGCGGTAAGCGTTCCTTCGTAATTTCCAAATCCAACCCGGATTCCAACACGATCATAATAAGCCCGATCGTTCCCAAAACCTCTACCACTGTAGGCGGAACCTCGAAGGTATATCCCAACAAATCAGCCACATATCGAATTAATATGCCCGTGCCAAGCAAGAGCAACACCGAGGGTACCCGGGTAAGGCGATTGAGGATTGAAAAAAAATAAGAGAGAATGACCAGGCCACAAACTGCGAACAGAATGTTATACGTTGAGATATTTTCCATCTGCGCGAAGATAGCAACATTTTAAATAGAACAATTAATGTCTAATATCCCTACAAACCTCGATGATTCGGTCACCGAACACTTCGTCGAGGCTGCGAAAAATGTGCTGAAAGAGAACCTCCTCGGCAATTTCACCAAACCTGCCCCCGGTCTGTACCCCCACCAATGGAATTGGGACGCAGGCTTTATCGCGCTCGGTTACGCGCGTTCTGATTTCCGTCAGGCCTGTAATGAACTCAGCGCGCTTTTTCGCGGCCAGTGGGCCAACGGGATGGTCCCGCAGATTGTGTTTTCCGTCCAAAACAAGGGCAAATACTTTCCAGGCTATGTTTTTTGGAACACGAAAGGTGTTCCCGGAAAGCCACGAAATGTGCGCACCTCTGGCATCACGATGCCTCCTGTGCATGGGTTTATCCTGAACCACCTGTTGAAACTCGCGCCGGACTCGAAGCGTTACCGGCCATTTTTCCAACGTATGTTCGACCGTGTACTATTGCTTCACCAATATTGCTACGAATTCCGCGACCCGGAACGCGAGGGACTGGCCTTTATCTGCCACCCCTGGGAATCCGGGATGGACAATCTGCCCACTTGGGAGGAGGTTTTTACCCAAATCCAATTCGACGCTTCTCAGGTTCCACCCTACGAGCGCCGGGATCTGGAGTACGTAGACGCGCCCTACCGTCCCCGAAAACAAAGCTACGACCGCTACATTTATCTGGTCGATCTGTTACGGAAACAGCGCTACCAGGAGCCGGAAATATGGAATGACTACCCTTTTCAGGTACAGGAACCCATGTTCAATGCCATCCTGAACCACAGCAACGAGGCGCTTCTCGAATTGGGGCAATGGCTTGGCCAGGATACCGGACAACTCCGCGAATGGTATACCCAAACCAATCAGGCGCTTAGCCATAAACTCTGGGACGAAAGCCTGGGCGTTTTTGTTTCCTATGACCGGGTGCACCGTCGACCCATTCCGATCACGACCGCTGGCGGATTGATCCCGCTGCTATGCGGCGCAGCCAACGCCGAGCAATCGGCTCGAATGGTCTCCCTGATCCAAAGTCCGACTTTTTCCGGCACATCGGAAAATCCCGCCTGGCTATGCGCTTCCACCGCGCTGGATGAACCGGGTTTCGATGCCTGTCGTTATTGGCGCGGACCGGTTTGGATCAACATGAACTGGCTGTTGTTCCACGGTTTGCGGCGATACGGGCAAGCAGATCTGGCGGCGCGACTGCGTTCAGATTCGCTGGAACTGGTGCGCAAATTTGGTTTTTGGGAATACTACAACCCCTGGAAAAACCTGCCGGAAGGCGAGAAAAACGGCGGGTACGGCGCTGATCAATTCTCCTGGACGGCGGCTTTGGTGTTGGATTGGCTGGAAGAGTAAGAGAAAATGCATGTCAAAAATGCACCAATCTTGTAGCATAACGCACCGGTTTAATCGCCTCTTTCGCCCCATTTTTCTGGGGCATAAACTGCCAGGGCGTCACCTGATGGGTCCAGTCGAATTCAGCTTTTTCCAGGTAACGACGGCGAAATTCAACGGGCGTACAAGCGCGGTATTTTTTGAACAAGCGGTTGAAATTGGCCAGGTTGTTAAAGCCGGATTTGCTGGCGATCTGGTTGACCGTTTCATCGGTGTCGAGCAACAGTTTGCAGGTGTGGCCTACGCGGATATCGATCAAAAAATCGGTGAAACTCCGAAAGGCAAATTTTTGGAAAAAGTGGCTGAATGCCGAGTCGCTCATGTTGACCAGCGCCGCTACATCGCCGATTTTTAGTTCCGGATTGGCGAAATGTTTTAAAATATACCCGTATGCGACCTGAATTCGATTGCTGTCGGAACGAAGCGCCTGCGGGGAAAAGCCTTCGGTGGCCAGGAATGTAGCATCACTGGATTGGGAAAGCAGATCGAGCAATTGCAAAAACTCGATGATGTTGGTGAAGCCCTTGTCTTCTGTCAGACCGATCATAATCCGCATCGCTTCTTCGAATGTTTTTCCGTGAAACTTGATGCCCCGACTGGAGTCCCGCAGCAATTGCCGGATCTTAATAAAGCGCTCTTTTTGAAAGAGTTGTCCGCTAAATAATTCCATGGCGAACTGAATCGTGATCACCCGGTATGGCTGTCCGCTTTGTTGTAATTGTGTATCGCCATCCCATTTGTGGTACAGGTATGGACCCAGAAGTACCAGATCATAATCGGCATACCGCTCGGTGGAATCGCCGACTATCCGGGTGCCCGACATACCCGCGATCAAATTGAGTTCGTATTCCGGGTGGTTGTGAATCGGGTAATCGAACCCGTTGCAGACCGAGTCCAGCACAACGAAGACATCCGGGGTTTTAAGGGGGGTTATTTCACGGTAGATGTTCACTTCAAATTTTTAAGTATTGAAATATTTCCGTTAGTTCGTTCGTAAAAGTACATTCTAACCGCTTAATAGTATCAGGTTTAGTCAGAAATCTTCTTTTCAGGTACTCATGGGCCTCGGATCCTCCTTTCTTTGCGACAAAAATCAAACACAATGGGACTCGTTTTTGACATGGACGGTACAATGGTGGACAATATGATGACCCACCATCGCGGCTGGCGAAAAACGCTGGCGGACTACGGCCTTTTCCTGACCCTGGAAGAGGTCATGGCGACTTGCCACGGAAAGAACGTGGAGATCATCGAACGGCTGTTTCCGGGAAAATATAGTCTGGAGGAGCGCGAGCGTATTTCATTCGAAAAAGAAAGTAAGTACCGGGAGATCTTTTTGTCTGAACTTCAATTGCTTCCAGGTTTGCACGAACTTCTTGAAACTGCCCGGAAAGCCAGGATTCCCATGGGGATCGGTACGGCGGCCCCCAAGGAAAATGTGGATTTTGTGCTGGATAACCTGAACATCCGGCACTATTTCCAGGCAGTGATACATGCCGATGATGTCGATAAAGGGAAACCCGATCCGGAGGTCTTCTACAAAGTCGCGGACAAACTGGTTGCTCATAATAGTACAACCTATTTGCGTAATAGTATTAGCTTCTCTCTTTTTTCCGAGTGACTTTTGCCAATCTGAATCACAATCAGGTTGCTATGGGTCCTACTTTTACTACCGGAAATTCGCCTTGCATGGGTCTTACGACCCCGCAAAATTCGCCTTGCGCGGGTCTTACGACCCCGCAACGCACCCGCATCATCTCCCTTTTTCTGCTGCTATTCATCCTGCAAATTGGTGTCGCACAGACCTTTGAAGTGTCCGGGACGGTGGTTTCCACCGAAGACGGCGAACCACTTATTGGCGTGAGTGTACAGGAAATGGGCGCCGGAACCAATAACGGCTCCATGACGGATATCAATGGGGCCTTTAAATTAACCCTGGCTTCTTCCGATGCGATATTGCTTTTTCGCTACACGGGTTTTGCCGATCTGGAGCTGCCTGTGCAAGGCCGCACCACAGTCTCCGTCCTGATGAGCAGCGCTGCAAACCTGTTTCAGGATGTTGTCGTGACGGGTTATAAAAAAGAGATCCGAAGCGACATTTCCTCTGCCATTACCTCCATCAAATCCAGGGATATCGAGAAACTGGTCGTAGTGGGAATTGACCAGGCTTTGCAGGGACAAGCGCCGGGTGTTATGGTCACTCAGGTCACCGGCTCGCCGGGGGATGATATTGCCGTGCGCATCCGCGGGGCAGGTACTTTGGGCAACAACAATCCACTTTTTGTCATTGACGGTGTACCCACTACGGGAAACATCAACATGTTTTCTCCGGGCGACATCGAATCCATAGAGGTGTTGAAAGACGGCGCTGCGGCGGCTATTTACGGCGCCAGGGCTGCCAACGGAGTGGTCCTTATTACCACCAAACGCGGCAAATCAGGCAAACCAACTTTTTCTTTTGAAGCCTATTCCGGGGTGCAAAATGTCGTAAATCTGCCTACGTTGCTGAATTCGGAGGAATACCTGACTATCCGCAACGAGGCCATTACGAATGCCAATACCCTCCGCAATCCGGCCAATCAATTGCCCACTTACGATCCGGCCATTCTGGACTCCTTGCCCGACATCGATTGGCTAGATCTGGTGTTCAACCCTGCGCCGATTCAACATTACGCGTTGTCAGCCTCGGGAGGCAGTGAATCAAGCAATTTTTACCTGTCCGGGGAATACCATACCCAAGACGGGGTATTCAAAGGACAAGGTTTTGACAAATATCAGGTTCGTTTCAACGGAGAAATTGGCGGCAAACGCTTCAAAGTAGGCAACAATCTGTCATTTTCCCACACCGATCGCCAGGTGATCGGCGCTTCCGGCGATGGTTACGGTCCCGGCAACGAGCTCAGCGGGATCCGCTATACGCTCATCGCAGCGCCGGTGTTTCGCAGTCAAAATGCGGATGGCAGTTATGTCAACGTCAGTTCCGAACTCGGCGACCCTACGCTTTATGGCGACGGCAATGCCAACCCCTTGGTTTTTATCAAAAATACCGACTGGAACATAAAACGATATCGCTTATTCGGGAATGTATTTGCAGAATTGTCACCCTGGAAGGGTCTAAAACTGCGCTCCACGCTTGGCGGCGACTTCCAGTTTGAGCGCGAAAAATTATTCAAAGAACGCCTCTCAGATGCGGTGTACTCCCCGACCTCGCTCAACGAAGGCCGGGTGTTTAACCAGACGCTGGTCTGGAACAACACCGCAGATTTTCAGCGGACATTTGGCGATCACCGTATTTCTGCCCTTTTGGGCATGGAGGCCATCCAAAACCACACCGATTATCTGGGTGCCTCGGCCAATAATTTCCGCCGTACAGATCCACTGTTCCGATACATTGATGCGAGCATCCCGGAAGCCATCGGCAATGTGAATGCATCGGGTATTGCAACCGAATGGGCTTTGTTGTCTTACTTTGCTCAGGCGGGCTATTCCTACAAAAGCCGTTATGTGCTGAGCGCTGCGGTGCGTCGTGACGGGTCTTCCCGTTTTGGAAAAAACAATCGCTGGGGTGTTTTCCCTTCAGTTTCGGCGGCCTGGAATGTATCGAACGAGCGCTTTTTTGAGCCTGTCAAATTCATTTCCAGCCTGAAACTCCGCGCCAGTTGGGGCCGATTAGGCAATCAGGAAATCGGGATTTATCCCTACAGTTCCCTGGTCAGCACAGGCGATCAAGTCTACGTTTTTGGCAATCAGATCGTGACGGGCGCCACCATTCTCGAAACCGGCAACAGCAATATCCGCTGGGAAACGAGTACCCAGAGCAACCTCGGGCTGGACATGAGTTTTTGGGGAGATCGCCTTTCGTTGACCGCCGATGTATTCCGCAAAACGACCGATGATATTCTTGTTCGTGTGCCCGTTCCACAGGCTGGAGGCTCAGTACGGCCACCATTCATCAACGCCGCTTCGGTTGAAAACAAAGGCCTTGAACTTGGTTTGATCTACAAAAACCGGATTGGGAAATTCAGATATGATATCGGTGCAAACATCTCTGCGATCCGAAATCAAGTCACCTCTATCGCCAACAGCGAACCGATCCTGGGCGGTTTTGGCTTGTCCGACGGCGCTTTGACCAAAACGGAAACGGGTTATCCGGTCGGATCGTTTTTCCTGTATGAAATGCAGGGGATATTCCAGACACAGGAAGAAATCGATGGTAGTCCTTTCCAAACGACCAACACCCGTCCGGGCGATGTGCGGTTTGCCGACCTGAATGGCGACAATAAAATTGACGACAAAGACCGTAAGCATATTGGCAACCCGTTCCCGGATTTCACGTATGGTGTGAACCTCGGCTTCAACTGGAAAAACTTCGATTTCTCGACTTTGATCCAGGGTGTGCAGGGCAACGACGTGTATTTTCTCTACGGCAATTTTGCCTACGAAACCCAATCGCGCGGATTCAATTCCTACTCGGATATCCTCAACCGCTGGACACCGACCAACACCAATACCAACATCCCCAAGGTAAGTCTGGATGACCGTAACGGCAATCGCCGTGCTTCGACCCGGTTCCTGGAGGACGGCTCGTATATGCGCATCCGCAACATCACGCTCGGCTACAATTTTAAGGAACTGTTGAAATGGAAAGACATCGGTGGTTTCCGGCTTTATGTGACGGCACAAAATGCGCTCACGTTCACGAAATATCCCGGCCTGGATCCTGAAATTCAGGCCAATGCAAATGACACGCGTGGCCTTGGGCTTTCCTCCGACCTTGCGGTGGGGATTGACTGGGGGACGGTGCCCGCGCCGAGGACGTTTATTGCGGGGTTGAAACTGGTTTTTTGAAATGACGATTAGAAATTGCTTTGATCTTTTCATCCACTAAATATAATTCGCAATGAAAAACTTAAGTCTTTCGACTGTTTTTGCATTATTGCTGATGTCTATATCGCTCAGTTCATGCGAAGCGATAGCAGGAATCTTTAAAGCTGGAATGGGCTTCGGCATTTTCATTGTAATAGCTGTGATAATACTGATCGTATGGCTGATCATGCGTTCCCGTAAAAAATAAGCACTAACCCAGGGTTAATAACTTTTTATGTGCCTCATCATCCCATGCCGTTGTTGTTGGCGAGGACGCTAGGGGTGTACGGAATGTTTGATCATATCAGCCGCATCGCGGCGAAACGTCTGTAGAAATAAAGGCGAGAATTCGGTCTGAAGGTGCGTAGCACCGGAACTTTTGACGGGTGTTTCGGTGCTACGCACCTTACAAATCTACTCAAAACTCTATTTCTACAGACGTTTCGCCGCGATGCGGCTGATATGGTCAAACATTCCGTACACCCCTAGCGTCCTCGCCAACAACAACGGCGGAGAAAGTGATGATTTTACTTTTGACTCAACCCCGTTTAGTAGCCGCGTTACACAAACAATTGACTAATAACATGAGGTCTATACAAATTCTCATTTTGCTGCTTTTGGGCACCTCCTGCCAAGGCATCCTTGACAAAGAACCCATCGCCACCCTCGACGCTGGTTCCTTTTTCCAAACGGAAGACGATGCCGTACAGGCCTTGAACGCCGCTTACCAGCCACTGCTGTTCAGCAACGAGAACAACAATTTTTACTGGGCTTTTGCAGAGGTTACTTCTGATGAGGCCATCACCGGCGGCGACGGTTCGCGCCCGGGCATTGCAGAAATGGATGCATTCACGTTCACACCCCGCACAGAGGAACTGAACGATTTCTGGAAACTGCAATACACCGGCATTACCCAGTGCAACCTCGTGCTCGACAATGTTCCAAATATTGAGATGAGTGAATCCCGCCGGAACCAAATCATTGGCGAAGCGTTGTTCCTGCGTTCTTACTTCTATTTTTTGCTGACGCAGGTATTTGGCGATGTGCCTTTGCTTACCCGGGTCGTCCCGCCGGAAGAACTTAAGGTCGCCAAAACGCCGAAGGCAACCATTTACGCCCAGATCGCGGCGGATTGCGAGCGGGCTGGAACTTTATTGCCCGATCAACATGCCGCAAAGGATCTGGGCCGGGCCACCAAAGGCGCTGCGTATGCCCTTGCTGCAAAGACCTTTTTGTATGAGAAGAATTGGGAGAATGTGCTGGAGTACGTCGGCAAAGTGAAAGGTTTGGGTCTCTATTCGCTCATGCCGGATTACGGGGATAATTTCAGGAAAAACACCCAAAACAACGCCGAATCCGTCTGGGAAATACAACACGCCAACCTTGAACTCGGTGTCGGAAACTTTCTGAACCAATGGTGGGCATCCAAAAAATATGAAGGATATGGTTTCGCTGAAGTAACGGAAGAATATGTGCTGGCTTTTGAGCCGGGCGATCCGCGCCGCCAATTCACGGTGGCTTCCAACAACGAGGACTACTTTGGCGTGGTGTACAAAAACTCCTTTTCTTCTACCAAATACAGCGTGCGCAAATACCTGCAAGCCAAGGACTCTGTGACGCAAAAAGCCGATGGTGATATCAATTACACGGCCATCCGTTTCGCTGAAGTGTTGCTCTGGGAGGCCGAAGCGCTTACCGCACTAAACCGGGTACAAGAGGCGCAGACACCGCTTGAAGTGGTGCGTGCCCGTGCTCGCGCTCAAGCGGTTGACCCATTGACCGCCTTACCGCCTGTGACGGTCTCAGATCAACTAACCATGCGCGATGCGGTGCGCCACGAACGTCGGGTGGAGCTGGGCTTTGAACTACACCGGTATTTTGACCTGGTTCGCTGGGGACTGGGGAGTGTTTTGCCGGGATTCCAGGTGGGGAAACACGAGGTTTTTCCTTTGCCGCAAACGGAAATTGATTTGAATCCGTTTTTGATGCAGAATTCGGGCTATTAGAATCCGGATTAAACCCATGAAATATTGCCTTTTCTTTCTTTGTTTGGTTTCAAATGTATCTGCCCAAAACCTTGCTCCAAATCCGGGATTCGAAAAATTCAAAGGATTTCCAAGGAGTTTTATGCAAAATGCATCAAATTTTAATAGTTGTATAAAAGAATGGACTGTAGCAAATACC
>JAUSMG010000131.1 GCA_030645295.1 Saprospiraceae bacterium
GTTTTGGCGGCCTTATTTTGCCTCTCTCTTCGTTGCTCGTTGGTTTTTTAGCCCCACTAAATACCCTCCTCGCGCCTCGACAGAGACAAAAACGCCACCCCAAAACTGTTACTTTATTTCGACCGCGTTCCTTACTTATCCAAAATCAAAACCCCGGCAGCCTCAAAAGCTACTTCCCGCTTTGGCGTTTTGATGGCCGCGATCTCTTCCGGTGATTTTTTCGCATCTTCGGCATAGTGGCGAAGCACCTCCACGGAAGTCGTTTCCACACGGGCAAATCCGTCAATTACGACCCGCTTGCCAGAGAGATCTTTTGGCATAAAGAAAGCGTAGTCTTTGAACGTTACCCGCATTTCAGGATAGCCAGGCTTGTCGGATACAAGGGTCATCCAACATCCTTTTTTCAGGCAGACTTCCTTTACCCTTCCGGTTACTTTCATGGACATGGAATCTACCTTCTCCATTTTAGCCATTACCTTTTCGTAGGGGATGGCTTTTTTGGCGGTAATGGGGGCGCCGAAATGTTTGCCGTCGCCGGCAGTGGTGGGCTTTTGAGCACAGGCAGTGAAGAACACAAGGGTGCAAAAGCTGAGCAAAAGACTTTTTAACATGGATTTAAAAAATTTACAAGTAATTGAAAATCATGATATTGAATCCCAAAATGGGTGCGCAATAGTACAAATTTCAAACGATTGAAATATGTCTGGCACAATATTAGGTCTTTAGAAGTGTTCTTGCGTCGACTTTAATCCGCCTCGGTAATCTTTAGGACTCAAATTTTTCACCGACGTTTGAACCCGCAATCTATGATAGCGTGTTTAATCAATTCTGAACTACACTAAGCTTGCACCCTTCGTTTACTCGCACTTTTGCACAAAAAATTCAAAATCCGTTAAACATGAAGGGGTTTAATCTCTTTTTCCGCCTGTCTGCGCTGGCTATTCTGCTGGTTGCGACTTCCTACCAATCTGCCGCACAATGTATCAGCGGCAATTGCCAAAATGGCATCGGTACTTACCGTTACTCCGCTACTTCGAAGTACACGGGCCAATTCCAAAATGCCCTCCGCCACGGCAAGGGCAAGATGATCTACTCCGATGGGAGTGTGTATGAAGGGCCGTTCAACCTTGGCAAAAAACAAGGGGAAGGTGGCACCATTTCCTACATCAATGGGGACAAGTATGTTGGCCAATGGTCCAAAGACTACCCCAATGGTAAGGGCAAATACTATTTCAAAACCAAAGAACGCTTCGAAGGCGACTTCGTGAACGGAGAGTTCGACGGCCAGGGTACCATGCGTTATGCGGATGGGGCCTACTACACCGGTGGTTGGAAAAAAAGTAAAAAACACGGTACGGGCACGCTGGTCGGCACAGATGGCGACCAGAAAAGCGGCACCTGGAGCCAGGGCAAGATTGTGAACACCCCTGCCGGCGCCCCCAACCGAAATCAGAGCTCGACGGCTTCCAACACCGGTAGCAAGCCTCCTGCCAACAAACCACCTGCCGCCAAGCCCAACAGTAACATCAAACCTAACCCTGCGAAGCCCGATGTGGCCGGCCTGCGCAACTGTGGCAAAACCTTTTGCAGAAGCGGTCAAGGATTCTATGACTATCCTGATGGTTCACGCTGGACGGGCGAATTCAAAGAGGGCTACCCCAATGGTCGTGGTATTTGCTATTACGCCAATGGAGACCGTTATGAAGGAGAATGGGCCAACAACGCGCCATATGGTGAAGGGGTGATGTATTTTGCAACAGGCCGTGTGTATGGCGCTGTTTGGGTAAATGGCTCACCGGTCAAAGACCTTGACTCTGACGAATCCGTTCCAGACGAGCCCGTGCGTACAGATCAGAGCCGCGGGGTGAAGATCTGGGCAGTCGTAGTGGGTGTGGGCAAATACACTGCCATGCCCTCCCTCAAATTCACCGACGACGACGCATTCCGTTTCTACTCGCACCTCAAAAGCCCGGAGGGTGGCGCATTGCCCGACAACCAGATCGAAATACTGGTGGATGAGGGCGCAACCCGCGACGGAATCCTGAAGACCATGCGCAATTTGTTTTTGCAAGCGGACGAAAACGATGTGGTGTTGTTCTATTTCAGCGGCCACGGTCTCGAAGGTTGTTTCCTTCCGGTGGATTTTGACGGCTACAACAATAAACTCCGCCACGAAGAAATTCGCCAGATCCTGAAGCAAAGCAAGGCCAAGCACAAGCTTTGTATTGCGGATGCCTGCCATAGCGGTTCGCTGGATTACAGCGGTGCCCTGGCATCGAAAGGCCCTGCACCAGTGTATCTTCAGCGTTTCTACCAGGCATTTGAAGCGTCGGATGGCGGTATCGCCCTGCTGATGTCGTCCAAGCCGGAGGAACTATCGCTGGAAGACCATGGTCTGCGCCAGGGTGTTTTCACCTATTATGTGCTGCGTGGCATGAAAGGCGCTGCCGATACCAATGGCGACTACATCGTGAGCATCAAGGAACTTTACATCTATGTGTACGCCAGAGTGCGCGATTACACCGCCGGGGTACAAACACCGGTGCTAACGGGTGATTATGATGATGCTATGCCAGTGTCGTTGCGGAGAAATTGATCCGGTGTTTTAGGAAGAAAAAAAAAGTCGCCCTGAGCATTTGGGGCGACTCTTTTTTTAAGGGTATTTAGGGTGCAATACTACCGAACCTACATTCCGAATATCAAGCTCTTGTGTCATTCTGAGCGCAGCGAAGAACCCGAGGGCGTAGCCCGCAAAAAGAAAGCCTTCGGCATCGGGTTCTTCGCTACGCTCAGAATGACACACCTGTTTGGTATGTGTACCTGACGCTCGAGGGTAACGCACCCACTTTGCCCTTGATTCGCAGGACTCCTATTTTACTGTGTCCGGCTTGGGCGTCCCACCATCAATCCATATTCAAAGGCTTACCCAGATAGAAATCGAGAATTTTCAATTTGAAAATGTAATCGTATTTCGCCACGGTCCTGTCCGTTTCTGCGATGTCGCGGTTGTTGCGGGCGGTGGTCAGGTCAAGCGTATTGATGGTGCCGAGCGTATGGCGCTTCACCGTATTTTGGTAAGCGATCTCCGTGGCATCAAAAGTCTTTTGCGCGGCCTCCAGGGTCAGTCGGGCAGCCCGTGCATTGGCAATCGCCGTTTGGATGTCATTTTTGAGCAATTGCTGGGTCTGGATCTGTTGCATCTGTGAGGTCAATACCCCAAGCCGCGCGCGTTCGACATTGAGGCGCGTGCGGCCATTTTGGTAAATGGGGATCTGGATGCTGGCGCCAATGCCCTGACCAAAGTTTTGGTCAATCTGGTCAAAGTAAGTCGTCTTTGGAAAAGTAACCGGAATATAATAGTAGCTCACCGGAATATCCTGTCCGCCAATATTGACGATTTCTGGAGTACCCAGTACCGGATCGCCGATGATCGGATTGTTGAAATCCCGTGCCTGCGAAGAATAGCTGCTGCTCAGGTTTGCGTAGGCGGAAATGGTAGGATAGTAGGCTGATTTGGCTATGGCAATACTTTCCCTGGCGCTATTTACCCTGAAATCTGCTGCGCGGATATTGGCCTGCGTGTTCACAGCGGTCTGATATACAGGCGAAAGGCTCAGCGCATCCGGGTTGGCCTCGACAGGGATGGACACATCCGGGCGATCTATCCGCAGATCAAAATCGGGCTCGAGTTGAAGCAGTTGCTTAAGGCTGAGATAAGCGAGTTCTACGCTATTTCGCGCCTGCACCGCTGCTTGTTCACCCTGCGCCAGTTGGGCGAGGATATTGTATTTGTCCGCCATCGGTAGCGTGCCGCCATCAATGAGTTTCATGGTCACATTGAGTTGCTCCTGCGTCTGTTGGATGCGTTTCCCGGCATTTTCCAGTTGTTCCTCCCCGAGCAGGATACTCAGGTAAGCTGACGCGATCTGCAGTCCCAGATTATTCACCAGTTGTTCGGCATCAGCAGAAGCAGCCTGCAGGTCCCAGCCGGCCTGTTTGATGCTGTGGTTGATCAATCCCCCGCTAAAAAGGTTGATGCCCGCGTTCAGTCCCAGGCTGTTGAAACTCGTGGCCACGGTGCTGAACTGGTTGGTGGTAGGGTCGATGGTACGGCCGAACTGCTCGCCTACATTGGCATTGGCGCTCACATTGGGCAGTCTGGAGGCCTTGGCTTGCTTTTCAGAAAGCATAGCGGTGCGCACATTGGCCTGCGCCTGTTTTACGGTGATGTTGTTGTCTTTTGCATACTGGATGCATCGTTCGAGCGACCAGGTGTCCTGGGCGTGGGCGGTGAGTCCGAAAAAAGATAAGACGACAGCGAATAAACCCGCCTTCGTTAAACCGTGGGCAGATAAACCCGCCTTCGCTAAAGCTATGGCGGGTGAAACGGGTAAAGCAAAGATTTTGGACAGTTGTTGCATATTGATACTGTTACAGTTAGCCTGCCTTCAGCAGTTTTTATCCGGACGCAAGAGTACGCCGCCGGACGCTGGCGGGGGAAAATTTTTATATGAAGGGAGGGGATTGGCGGATGAAAGAATGGGGAGTATTTGCCTGGTTTTTTCCTAAACCCCCTACTCAAGCTTTGCGAACAATCAAAATGGTTTGATCCGTAAATTCCATCCAGGCATAGTCGTACACAATGTGATACCACTTGCCTTGCTTGTTCTTGTAAACCCCTGTCATGTACTCCCACTTGAATTTGGCCCGTGTGATTACAGCGCGATCGAACATCTCCTTTTTGCTCTCGCCCATCAGCGTAGCTAAAATTTCCCGGTTGCGGTGGAGATAGTCGTCTATTTCCTTGACCTCGTTTCGGGTGTGGCGCCGCTGGGCGAAATTGAAGGCGTTTTTGCAGGTTGTATCACAAAATTTTTTGTCGGTACGCCCGTGAAGGGCCTTTCCGCATTGTTGGCATTCGTTTTTCATGACAATTTGAGCCGAATATCCGTTCGGCAACTGGAATTCGATGGCATGATGCCCAGTCGGATGAAACAGATAAAGGGCAGCCGCTGGGCGCCTGAACTCAACTGCTGGCACATACCCTATACTACCGAGGCGTGGGACAGCTTGAAATTTATTTTTAAGGAGTGTGAGATTGTGAAAGCGGAAGCTGCGACGAGTTTATATCAAACGCCCAAACCTGAATACGGTCAACCTATGGGCATCAGACATGAAGTGGAAGAGCCCAGGCCCCCGCTATCCCCGTTGCCAAATGGCAAGGGGACGGCCATAACCCCTCACCAGGACATTGCATATCCGGTCAATGCTATTTCGGTCAACCTTTTTCCATTAGACAAGAGCTTAATTTGCCTCTACGTGCCGCCCGATCTGGTACCAGCACACCTTTCCATAGTCAAAAGCATGCACGGTCGCCGCTGGGAGCCGCAGTGGAAAGTATGGACAGTGCCCTATACCAAGTTGACGCTTCGGTTTTTACAAAAGTATTTCGAATCGAGGGTTTTGCAATGGGCGTTTATGCCTTCAGAAGATATACCAGAGCGCCTGGATACGCCCCCGCCCGAACGGAAAATGCAGGCAACGGTTGCACCAGCACGTTATGAAGCGGCTGTTATCGCCTTGGAACAGGTGCTGATCCTGAAACGGTATAGTTGGCGCACCATCAAAAGCTACAAGAACTGCTTCCGGCAATTTATCAAGCACTACGACAGCATCAAACCCAGCCAGATCACCCGAAAGCAGATCAATGATTACCTAACGATGCTAATAAAGGAGCGGAACATCAGTGTATCGCATCAGGGACAGGTGATGAGCGC
>JAUSMG010000138.1 GCA_030645295.1 Saprospiraceae bacterium
GGTATTTCCCGTTCGCCAAAACGGCGGAAAAAATGCGGCAGAAAAGTATCGTCTCCAATCCAGTGGTCGGCTGTAGAGGCATAGTCAATGGCTACCGGAACGATGGGAAACCTCTCTGAAGCGGCGAGCTTAAATCCGCCAGGTTTGAACGAGGTCGTAGTGGGTTCGGAATGCGTAGTACCTTCCGGGAATAACATTACAGGAAATCCTTCGTGCAGCTTTTCTGCAATTCCAGCCAGCGTTTTCTTGCGACTGGCCACGCTTTCCCGTTTTAAAAAAAGGACCCCCGAAACTTTTGCACCAAAACCAATGATGGGCCATTTGGCGACTTCAGCCTTGGAAACTGTGTATACATTGGTGTCGTGAACCAGCAATACCGGATCGAGATACGAACGATGATTGCCCATCAAAATACAGGGAAAATCAGGCGGTGTTCCGCTCTTGTGGATACGAACGCCGATTGCAGGCAGCAGATGTTGAGCCCAGCGTTGGCGGATGCGCATGGATCGGCGGATATCATTGCCCAACAGGAGGCTGCTGAGGATGATTTGAACAACCTTAAAGGAGGTGTAAACGGCGAAATATAATAAGCGCCAAAGGGCCCGGAGTTTTTTCATATTCGTGGCAAAAATGCTGAGAAATGCCGGATTTTTTTCAAAAAAAAGTCAATGATTCAATGCCTGCCGTCTGTTTCGTCGATACTAATCAGGGTAGAAACAGCCCAATTGCCCAATGGATTCTACTTTTTGAAATTCAAAAATAAAATTGGAAAATTGGTGGTACAGCATTGAAAAGTACCTTCGCGCCATGCGCAAAAGATTCCTATTCCCAATCGTCAGCCTTGCCTTCGCCGGGGTGACCATTTATTTGGGGTATTTTGTCCAACGCAGTGATTTTCAAACCTTTATCACGGCCTATGCTGCATTTTTTGGACTGTATGTATGGGTGGCTTTTTACCAGCAAAAACATTTTTCGCCAGTTCAGACGCGCGCGATGCTTTGGCTCGGCATCGGTCTCCGGGTGTTGTTGCTTTTCAGTATTCCCAATCTTTCTGACGATTACGCCCGTTTTTTATGGGACGGGCATTTGACCGTTGCGGGTATTCATCCTTTTTCCCATACACCTGCTTATTTCATTGACAATCAGTTTTTTCCTCCAGGGATCACGCCCGAATTGTTTGCCAAACTCAATTCTCCCGGATACTACACCGTTTACCCGCCGGTGTGCCAGGCAGTGTTTGCACTGGCAATCTGGCTCTTTCCTACGAGTGTGTTAGGCGGCGTTTTTGTGATAAAGTTGATTTTGCTGGCTTGCGAGATGGGTACCATTTGGATTTTGAAACAACAAACTGCACCGCTACAACCCATAACACGGAATTTTTCAATTAAAACAACATTTTTCGGGGGTAAGGGCGGTGTCGGGGCCGTTCGGTGTTCATTACTATACGCCCTTAATCCACTCGTAATCCTCGAAATTACGGGCAACTGCCATTTCGAAGGGGCCATGATTTTTTTCCTGCTGGCTGGAATGGTCGCCATGCACCAAGGGAAAATAATCAAAGGCGCCCTCTGGTGGGCCCTTGCAACGGCCAGCAAACTAATGCCTGTCTTGTTTTTGCCCATCTTGTGGCGCTGGTTGGGCTGGCGAAAGGGACTCGTTTTTAATGCAGTTTTTGGAATAGCCTGTCTGGTACTCTTTGCCCCCATTTTGGTAGTACTCCCGAACCTGCTGGCAAGTCTGGATCTGTATTTTAGGAAGTTTCAGTTCAATGCCAGTGTTTATTACCTCGTTCGGGAAATTGGGTTAAAAATTACTGGCTGGGACATTGGCGCTTTATCGGGTCCATTGTTGGGCGGGGTAACCCTTTTGGGGGTTTTGCTCATTGCGTGGCAAACAAGGCGTTTTTCAAAGTCAGAATTTTCCAATCCCGAACAAAACGGGACTAAACTTTCGGGGAATTTAGCCACTGCACTGCTCTTCGCACTTTTCTTATACCTCTCCTTATCCGCTACCGTGCAACCCTGGTATCTTACGATTCCTCTCGTGCTTTCCTTCCTGACCCCCTGGCGATTTATGGTGCTTTGGTCCGGTTTGGCCGCGCTTTCCTACAGTCATTACATGGACGGTGGAATGCAGGAAAACTACGGATGGATCGGTTTGGAGTACGGACTGCTCTGGGGATTTTTTTTCTGGGAATTATGGAGGATAAATGTTCAGCGCGCACCCCTGATTTCTTCCTGAACATTTCTACCTTCGCGGCGATTTTAGAGCATAGTCGCTCACTTATTCACTCACTCACTGAATCACTGATTCACTCAATCACTGATTCACTCAATCACTCAATCACTCATTGTCTATGAGTCTGTTTCCTCACCCCGACCGCTTCGAGCGTCGGCATATCGGCCCCAGTGAAACCGAAACCCAAGAAATGCTCAAAGTCCTGAATGTCAAATCTCTGGACGAACTGATCGAGCAAACTGTTCCCGCCTCCATCCGGCTAAAAAAACCACTCAATCTCCCGCCTGCGCAGTCTGAATTTGAGTACCTGCAAGAACTAAAAAAGGCAGCCTTGAAAAACCGGGTCATGCGGAGTTACATCGGTATGGGATACGCTGGCACCATTACGCCGCCGGTGATCTTGCGCAACCTATTTAGCAATCCGGGTTGGTACACGCAATACACGCCTTATCAGGCAGAAATCGCGCAAGGCCGTCTTGAGAGTCTGCTCAATTACCAGACCATGATTTGCGACCTGACGGGCATGCCAATCGCCAACGCGAGTCTGTTAGACGAAGGTACCGCCGCCGCAGAAGCCATGAACATGTTCTACCAGGAGAAGAACAAACGCGCAAAAGAAGGCGAAGAAGCCAATGAGTTTTTTGTGTCCGACACTGTGTTGCCACAAACCATTGACGTGCTGAAAACCCGGGCACTTCCCCATGGAATTGTCTTAAAAATCGGAAACTGGAAGTCCTTTGAATTTACAGAGAAAACCTTTGGCGTGATCCTGCAATACCCTGATAGTCAGGGGAACGTCTTGGATTATCGCGCATTCGTAGAGAAAGCAAAAGCTAAGGGCGCCTTTGTATGCGTGGCTACGGACCTGCTTGCACTCGCTTTGTTGACCCCTCCGGGGGAATGGGGCGCTGATGTGGCAGTGGGCAATTCCCAGCGTTTTGGGGTACCACTCGGTTATGGCGGTCCACATGCTGCTTTCTTCGCCTGTGGGGAAGATTTCAAACGACAGATCCCTGGCCGTATCATAGGCGTTTCAGTGGACAAACACGGCAACCGTGCCCTGCGCATGGCGCTTCAAACCCGCGAGCAGCACATCCGCCGCGAAAAGGCTACCTCCAATATTTGCACTGCACAGGCATTGCTCGCCAACATGGCTGCGATGTATGCTGTATACCACGGCCCGGACGGCATCCGTGGCATCGCACAGCGCGCCCATGACATGGCAGCAGCGCTTTCAAGTGCCTTGAGTGGAGCAGGTTTCAAGCAAACCAATGCTCACTTTTTTGACACGCTCCGTTTTGAATTTGCTGAAAGCAAACTTGCCGACATCAAAACTAAAGCAGAAGCAGCCGGGATCAATTTTTTCTACGAAAAAAATGCCCTGCAAATCGCCCTCGACGAGACCGTGACCGAGGAGGATTTGAACGATATTCTCCAAGTTTTTGGTGTTAAAACTCAACTTTCAAAGGTCCATATTCAGAAATCGACTCTGGCGCGTTCAAGCGAATTCCTGACCCACCCGGTGTTCAACTCCTACCATACCGAGAGCGACATGATGCGCTACCTCAAGCGTCTCGAAAACCGCGATCTGTCACTGGTTCATTCGATGATCTCGCTAGGTTCCTGCACCATGAAATTGAATGCAGCCGCCCAAATGATCCCGGTTAGCTGGGACAACTGGTCGAACATGCACCCCTTCATGCCTGCAGATCAAGCCCAGGGATATGCGCACATTATCACTGAGTTAGAAAAGTATCTCAATGAAATAACGGGCTTCACGGCATGCTCCCTGCAGCCCAACAGCGGCGCTCAGGGTGAGTATGCAGGCTTGATGGCCATTCGCGCATACCACCAGGCTACCGGCGGAGCACACCGCAACGTTTCGCTCATTCCATCCTCCGCGCACGGCACCAACCCTGCATCGGCAGTGATGGCAGGCATGGAAGTCGTAGTGGTGGCTTGCGACGAACGCGGCAACATCGACGTTGCGGACCTTCGCGCCAAGGCCGAACAGCATTCCGCCAATCTTTCCTGTCTGATGGTGACCTATCCTTCCACCCACGGCGTTTTTGAGACCAGCATTAAGGAAGTTTGCGACATCATCCACAAGCATGGCGGCAAAGTGTACATGGACGGTGCGAATATGAACGCTCAAGTCGGACTCACGAGCCCGGCAACCATTGGCGCGGACGTTTGTCACCTCAATTTACACAAAACTTTCGCAATTCCACACGGTGGCGGTGGTCCTGGCATGGGTCCGATCTGCTGCAATGACAGTCTTGCGCCGTATTTGCCCAAACACGTTTTGGTGGAGACCGGCGGTGCTCAAGGAACTTCTGCTATTTCTGCAGCGCCCTGGGGCAGTGCCAGTATTTTGTTGATCTCTTACGCCTACATCCGCATGTTGGGTGCGGAAGGCGTTACAAATGCCACAAAATATGCCATCCTCAACGCAAACTACATCAAAGCCCGACTTCAGGGGGCCTATGAGATCCTTTACACGGGTGAAAACGGTCGTTGTGCGCACGAGATGATCGTGGATATGCGGCCTTTCAAAGCCCTTGCCGGTGCGGAGGACATTGCTAAACGATTGATGGACTATGGTTTCCACGCTCCGACACTTTCTTTCCCGGTGGCAGGCACGATCATGATCGAACCCACCGAAAGCGAAAGCAAGGCCGAACTCGATCGTTTTTGTGATGCACTTCTGGCCATCCGCGAAGAACTCGACGCGATCGCCCGCGGCGATTTTGATCACGATGACAACCCGCTTCACAATGCGCCACACACCTGTGAAGAAGTCACGGGCGACACATGGAACCACCCATATTCCCGTCAAAAAGCGGCCTATCCATTGTCTTACCTGCACCAGGGTTATAAATTCTGGCCAACTGTAGGTCGTATTGACCAGGCTTTTGGAGATCGGAATCTGGTTTGCACTTGTCCTCCGATCGAGGCGTACGCGGAAGCGTAAACTAAAGTGTTGATTGTCGGTTAATAGGGTTTATAAAGGTTGATTTCCAATATTTTGAATCAACTTTTATAAACCCTATTAACTCTATCAACTACTACTTATGACTTTCCTAACCGCAGAATGGCGCAAACTCATGATGGCAAACTACGTTGTGCCACCAGAGATACTTGCTCCATATGTCCCCTTTGGTACAGAACTGGATTTTTGGCAGGGACAATGTTACGTTAGCCTGGTAGGGTTTATGTTCTTGAAAACCAGGTTATTGGGTGTTTCCATTCCTTTTCACCGTGACTTTGAAGAAGCCAACCTCCGCTTTTATGTCCGCAGAAAAGTGGGTGATTCGTGGCGTCGCGGCGCCGTTTTTATTAAAGAAATTGTACCAAAACCCGCGATCTCTTTGGTTGCCAATGTGGTATACCGGGAAAGGTATACCACACACAGGATGCGCCATACCTGGGATCTAAGTGAGGTACAGCATCATATATCTTACGAATGGAAGCCTTTTTTTAGTGGAGACTGTTACAGGATGGCAGCTGTGACTGAACCCATTGCTAAGCCCATTGACCCCGGCAGTGAGGAGGAATTCATCACAGAACATTACTGGGGTTATGCGCGCAAAGGGGAACGCAGCACCAATGAATATCAGGTGCAACATCCACGCTGGGAGGTGTACAAAGTGCGCTCCCATGAAATTTCAGGAGACTTCGGAATTTTGTACGGAAAGGAATTTGAGGCGATTTTATCCGGTCCGCCGGCCTCAGTTTTTGTAGCAGAAGGCTCAGAAATCTCCATCATGGAAAAGACGACTTTGAAACCGTAAGGATTTTTGAACAAAGCCATACTTTGCCGCGCAAACGGCGAACCTAAACCTATCCTTATGGCTTTTCTTGACAATCTTTTTCGTAAAAAATCTGTTGATGATGCCATTAATACGGCACAAAATGAAGAAATCCACGGCGCAGGAGGCCTGGACAAAAATTTAAGTGTGCGGGACCTGACCGCTTTTGGTATCGCAGCCATCATTGGAGCAGGTATATTTAGCACCATCGGTTCAGCGAGTTACAATGGTGGACCAGCGGTTGTTTTCTTGTTCATTTTTACGGCGGTGGCTTGCGGATTTGCGGCATTTGCCTACGCGGAGTTTGCGTCTATGGTGCCAGTTTCGGGTAGCGCCTACACCTATTCATATGTGGCTTTTGGCGAGTTAATGGCCTGGATCATTGGTTGGGCATTGGTTATGGAATATGCCGTGGGCAATATAACCGTAGCAGTGTCCTGGTCGGGGTATTTTACAGGTCTGTGTGAAAGTGCGGGTTGGCATATACCGGCTTGGGCTACAACAGATTATGTTTCAGCACACGCCGGGTTTGATGAAGCTTCTGCGATGCTTAAGGGCGGCAAAACGGTCGCTGATTTTTCCCAATCGCAACAAGAATCCTACGAGGCCTGGCAATCTGCGCCACAAATAGGCAGCTTACGGGCCATCCTAGATATTCCGGCCATTGTGATGTCGATTCTGATCACCGCATTGGTGTACATTGGTATGAAAGAATCAAAAAGGGCCGGAAATATAATGGTGGTGCTGAAATTGATCGTGGTCCTGCTCGTCATTATTGTTGGAGCCGGTTATGTGAACGTGGACAATTGGCATCCCTTTGTCCCGAATGGTTTTGGAGGCGTGATGGCCGGGGTATCGTCGGTGTTTTTTGCGTACATCGGCTTTGACGCCCTTTCGACCACCGCAGAGGAATGTAAAAATCCGCAGCGGGATCTTCCCCGGGCAATGTTGTATTCCATCATTATTTGTACGGTTTTGTACATCATTATTGCCATGGTGCTCACGGGTATGGTGAGTTATAAGGAACTGGATGTCAACGATCCACTGGCATACGTCTTTCAGAAGATCAACCTGAAATGGTTTTCCGGCATCATTGCCGTGAGCGCCGTGGTGGCGATGGCAGGGGTATTCCTGGTGTTCCAGCTCGGTCAACCGCGTATCTGGATGACCATGAGCCGCGATGGTTTGTTGCCCAAACGTTTCTCCTACATCCACCCGAGATATCGGACGCCTACGTTCGCAACGGTGGTAACCGGCTTTTTCGTGGTAGTGCCGATGCTGTTTATTCCCAGTGACACGGTGCTCGATTTGTGTAGCATGGGAACCTTATTTGCCTTTGTTTTGGTTTGCGGGGGTGTTTTAAAACTGCAGGTGCAACCCAATGCGCCGCGTGGAAAATTCCGCACACCGTATGTCAATGGCAAATGGATTTTCCCACTCATGCTGGTGGCCGGAGTTGTGTTTCTGTTTTCGCGTTACGAAGCAGATACAAAGGCCTGGCTCGCCAATGACCGCCAGATTTATGGTGTAGAAGACCTGCTTTTAAATGTTCCTGAGAGAGAAATGCCTGCAGTTCAAAGTTTCCTCGCAACGCGCGACAGTCTGGGTTTTGCTGGAGCCAATGGGGTCGTTGCGGATTATCTGGATGGGCTAAAAGGCGATACGTACGATCAAACAGTGGCTGTGCTGCCCATTGCTGAGGATGCAAAATATGAGTCGGGTTGGCACCTTTTTAAGCACAAGATCCCCATGTGGCTGTTCCTATTCACCTGTCTCACAATGGCCTGGCTCGCATTCAAGCACAATCTTTCCTTGATCCCGATCCTGGGACTTGTCTCGTGTTTATACATGATGGCACAGATTCCGGCCAAGAGCTGGCTGGGATTTTTCATCTGGCTGATGGCGGGCCTGGTGATCTACTTTGGGTACGGGTATTCAAATAGTAAGTTGGCGAAGCATCGAACTTAAACATGGCTTTAATAAATTTCACACAACGCCACAACGACACTACGTTTTTATACCCACGTTGTGGCGTTGTGACGTTGTGTGAAAAAAAACCGCAAGCCCGCATTTTTTTTCCGCTCATTTTACTTGCCCTCTTACTTCCTTCCTGTGCGGTTTTCAAAGGCAGAGACACTCGCAATGCCCTGAAAATCAAGCGCGAAGTAGTTCATTCCCCCGTTTTTGCCAAGGCTTTTACGGGTTTTACCTTGCTGGATCCTGCCACCGGGGCAACGCTGGCGGATTTTAACGGCGATCATTATTTCACACCGGCTTCCAACACCAAGATTTTGACGCTGGCAACTTGTCTGGAAGTTTTGGGAGATACGGTGCCGGGGATGCAATATACAAAGACAATTGACTCAAAATTGGTGATTAGAGGTACTGCCGATCCTACCTTTTTGCATCCAGGATTTCAATCTTTTCAAAAGGCGTTCCATTGGCTAGAAAATCAGGAGGATACGCTTATCGTATTATTTGAAGACCATTTTTCAGACAACATTTATGGCAAGGGATGGGCAATGGATGATTATTTTGAATCATATCAAGTTGGACGTTCAGCCTTAACTATTTACGGCAATTGCTATCGTATCTCAACAACGGGAGACAGCCTCCATCCCTTAAAAGTTGAACCATCTTTTTTTGGGCAAAGAATCAAAGAAGAATTGATCTGGAAATCATGGAAAAAACAATGGGGGATACCAAGTATTGAAGCTAAGGGTAAATTTGAGGAAAAATTTATTCCTGTCCCACCTACTTATAATCTTTATCTTCTTTCAGACACGCTTAATAAAAGTATAGAAGATTATGCGCTCTTATCTTCTCGCGAGAATTGGCGCACACTCTATTCCACCCCCATCGACACCGTTCTCCGCCGAATGATGCACCAAAGCGACAACTTTATCGCTGAGCAAATGCTTCTGGTGTGCGCAGGTGTAAAATTTGACCTGTTAAAACAAGACACGATGATCAAATGGATGCTGGACAGCACACTAACGAGCCTTCCGCAACGTCCTAAATGGGTGGATGGCTCCGGTCTATCTCGCTACAATCTCATGACACCACAGAGCATTGTACATGTGCTTCTGAAATTGTGGAAGGAACAGCCACGCGAGCGGATTTTGTCCCTTTTTCCCGCCGGAGGGGTAAGCGGTACCATTGCGGAAATGTATCCAGGCAAGTACGGGAAGCCCTATGTTTTTGCCAAAACAGGGGGCATGAGCGGGGTACATTGCCTGAGCGGTTATATCGTCTGTAAAAGTGGTAAAGTGCTGATCTTCAGTTTCATGCACAACAATTTTGTGGGCAGCAACAAGGCCTGGAAAGCGGAAATGCAGCGTCTGTTGGAACAGATTCGCGACAGGTTTTAATGGATATTGGAGTAAAATATCCCAATATCCCAATATCAAAATATCCCAATACCTCAACCTCAATCCTCCGATATAATATCCCGGGCAAACAAAATCTTAGTTTTCCAGTAGCTGGACTGGCTAATATTTTCAATGATTACGCCCCGACTCGTAGTACTGTGAACACAAGTAATGCCTTCTGGCCCACGGTCCACCACCAGCGCGACATGCGAAATTCTCTTTTTGCTCTCCCCAAAAAAGATCAGATCACCCGGCATTACCCGATCAATGGCGACATAGCGTCCTTCTGTGGCTTGTATCGCTGATGCCGGAGAGGCCATCACCCCAAATTCTTTCAACACATAACTGGTGAAACCCGAACAGTCGAAACCAGTTTTTGGACTTTGACCGGCGTATTTGTAGTTCGTACCAACAAATTTTTTCCCATAATCCACCACTTTTTTTCGAAATGGGGTAGCTACCGCTTCCCTATAGGTTTTGGTTGGAGTTGTATTGCTGCTCTTGGTTTTAGTGGTACTCTTGGTTTTGGTGGCGCCAGGTTTCGGTTTATTTGCGGACTGAATGGGGAGTGAACAGGCAAAGCCAATCGAAGCACAGAGGATGAAAAGCAGGAGACGGTTAAGGATCATGTCAGATAAATTTGCAGGAAAACTCCACAAAGTTCGGCAAACGCATTGTATCAGGCTTATTTTTGATTTGATTAACGGGAAGTTTAAAGTTTTCAATTCATGGCATCCACTTCCATCACCAATTCCAGCAGCAGTTTCAGATCTTCATAAAACTCAAGCACTACTTCGTAACTCGTGTTATTAATGAAAAGTGAAGGTTCCAGCAGGTTCCGATCCTGTCTTAGAGCAATATAGATCTTGTCGCCAATGATTGAAAAGTAGATCTCTTTCTCCCGGCCAACTTCCTGAAAATGTTGCCGAAAACGAAGGATCGCTTTTTGAAATTCCTCCGAGATCACGTCTTTGATCCTTACTTGAGACGTTGCATAAGTATCAAAAAACACCTCAAATTCAGGCAAAATCCCTTCGCGAACCCTTCGCCCGCCTTCCAGGTGAAATGCCCGCTCACTGCGACTTAGGTATTTTCGGTAGGCATCAGGCAATCCCAGTACCCCGCCGTGCATATCCCAGCGCTGATAATCCGCCACCAGAAAAATACCAGAAAAAACGAGGTCCAGTTGACTGCGCACTTCAGAAAACTCCTTGACCCGCAGTTCACAAGCCTCAAAAGGGGTTTCCCGCACTTGTCCACGGATCAGGTCTTCGCCAAAATAGTCGTCACAGGCAGTAAAGATCCGGCTTTCCAAAAATTTCTCTGGCGGGATAAATCCTTTGGGGTCATAGCCTTCGAAGCTAAAATTCACATCGTTATCAATAAAATCAAGCAAAAGCGAAACCACACGAGGCTTGAACTCTTTGTAAAAAACCTGTATCCGAAAACCCAAATAAGTGATCCAAAGGCCCACAGGAATAAACAACGCGAGCGTAATCGCAAAAATGGACAGATAGACCTGCAGCACCACAACGCCTACCAGCATAAGCCCGGAAAGCAGGAGCAAGCGCATGAGCCGCATCCGCCGATGCTCCATGTTGAGCAACTCAGGGTGGATGCTCTGGTTGTAAAAAAGTCGGAAGTTGTGGTAGGAAGATTGCACGGTCAAATGTAGGGCGATTCCTTTTGTTGAAAACTTCCCACTTCACATTTCTGTCCCAATCCCTACTTTCGCCCACTTTTTGGTCAACGGTCAACAGTCAAAAGTCAATGGTCAAGGATAGATTATGCGGCTTAAATCATTAGAGATCAAGGGATTTAAATCCTTCGCCAACGAAACGGTGCTCCACTTCAACTCCGATGTGACGGGAGTGGTAGGCCCCAACGGCTCGGGTAAAAGTAATGTGGTAGACGCGATCCGATGGGTGTTGGGGGAGCAGAAAAGCAGCCAATTGCGGCTGGACAAGATGTCATCGATCCTTTTTAATGGCACCAAAAAGCGTAAAGAAGGCCAAATGGCCCAGGTAACGCTGACGTTTGACAATACTAAAAACGTATTGCCGACCGATTACACTACGGTCGCCATCAGCCGGATCTTGTACCGGAGCGGCGAGAGCGAATACCGCCTGAATGGGGTTTCCTGCCGGCTCAAAGACATTACTTCGCTGTTTTTGGACACGGGTATTGGGCCCGACAGTTATGCCATCATCGCGCTCAATATGGTGGAGGACATGCTTTCCGACCGCGAACAGGCCCGCCGAAAAATGTTCGAGCAGGCTGCGGGAGTGAGCAAATACAAGGCCCGAAAACACGAAACCCAACAAAAACTCGAAGCCACTGCTGCTGACCTCGATAGGGTAGAGGACCTCCTCTTTGAGATCACAGATCAACTCAAGAAACTCGAAAAACAAGCCGAGCGCGCACAGAAATATTATGAACTTAAGGCCGAATACAAAACCATCAGCGTTGAACTAGCGGTTAACAACCTCGCCAAACACAAAAAAACCTATAAAGAGCTCGAAGGCCAGATCACCCGGGAAGAAGACAGTTACCGCAGCACCGAGGCCATGACCCGCCTCCTCGAAGCCGACACAGAAGCAAAGCGCAAGAGCCATACAGACAAAGAAACCAGTCTCAGCGAACAACAACAGCATGTAAATCAACTGACAGGCCGCATCCGGGGCAAGGAAAACGAGAAGGCCATGCTGGAGCAAAAACGCTCCTTTGTCAACAATGACCTCCAACGGCTCAACGATCAGATTGCCAACAGTGGCAACACCCTTCGCTCCCTGGATGCAGAAATAGAAGGCTATCAGACCGATCTGAATTACGAACGAAATCTGGAGGGCGAATTTGAAACCGCGCTCGCCGAAGCCCAAAAATCACTCGAAAAAGTCCGCTCCGATCACAATCTCATGAAGGGGAATCTGGACGAGTTTGTGAAAGAACAGCAAGCCATTGAGCGCGAGATCGTAGAATTAGAGAAAACAAAGGCCATTCAGGCCAACCAGATCGACAACCTCCGCCGCGATGTAGAACGCACCCTGGGCGACATTGCTACCCGACGGGAGGAGATGAAATTGCTGGAGAAAAATCTGGCAGAACAAACTCAAACTGAATCAGCACAAGCTAATAAAATAGCCAATCTGGATGCCGCGGAGACCAAGCGCAGGGCAGATCTTGCTGCAGGCGAACTACAACAGGACGCACTCGCAAAAAAACTCGCCGACCATAACCGTTCCCTGGATGCCCGCCGGAATGAGCATAAATTGACCAAAAGCATGGTCGAATCGCTCGAAGGATTCCCGGAGAGTATCAAATTTTTGAGTCAGGACAAAGACTGGGCAAGGCGCTGTCCTTTATTGTCGGATATGCTGTATGTCCGTGAGGAGTACCGCATCGTGATCGAGAACTATCTGGAGCACTACCTGAATTACTATGTGGTGCCCAATGCAGAAGAAGCCATGAAAGCCATCGGGCTGCTTGGTCAAAGTCAGAAAGGCCGCGCCAACTTTTTCATGATGGATGCTTTTCGGGACTACCAGGCGCCTCTTTCGCTTTTGCCTGGCGGCATTCGCGCTATGGATGTGGTGGAAGTGGAAGCGCAGTACCGTCCACTAATGGAGTATCTATTGGAAAATGTGGTGATCTCAGAAGAGAGTCTTCCAGCCTCCTCGGCAGGCTCAGAGATGACGATCCTTTCCAAATCGGGCACTTATGTAAAGCGCAAATTCTCCATGTCGGGCGGTTCTGTGGGGCTTTTTGAAGGCAAAAAAATTGGCCGAAAGAAGAATCTTGAGATATTAGAAACGGAAATAAAAAAATTAGAAGGTACTGAGAATCAACTTAATACACAACTTAATACGCTCAGGACCCAGATCTCTGCATTGCGCAATGCGGACCAGTCGGCCATGCTTCAGCGCGAACGCGAAGTGCTCAACCGTCTTAGTCAGGACAAGGCCGGGATGCAGGCAAAATTGGACAATATTGCCGCCTTTGTGGCCAATTTTGACGCTCAGGCAGGCGATGCCAATCAACGCATCAAAAATCTGACGGAAAGCAATGCGCTGATCGAGACGGTATTGACCAACAAAACCACCGAGGCCAATGCGCTTCGGGAACGCCTTACCAACGCCGATGGTTCTTTCCGCGATGTAGCCGAACAGCTTAGCCACGCCAGTGCAGCCTATAATCAAAAAAACATTGAGTTCATCCGGCAGCAAAACAAGGTGAATACCCTTCGGCAGGAACTCACTTTCCGCGAAAACCGCCGAAATGACCTGCGACAAACGCTTTCCACTGCACAAACCAATCTTGCGCGCAACAACGATGAAATTGGTCTGATAGAAACTGATATCCAACTTATTACACTGGAATTGACCACTGCTTATGCAGAGAAAAAGGAAAAAGAAGCTGCGCTTAGTGGGGTAGAGCAGGCTTATTTCAAAGCCCGCAATGAAATACACGAGCTGGAGAACAAACAGCGCGATAATTTCCGCAAACAACAGGATCTGCAGGTGCTGGTGAATCGTTTGAAGGAGAAGTTCAATGATGTAAAATTTGAGATCACTGCAATTGGCGAGCGATTGCGGGCGGAGTTTGGAATGGGTGTGAACGACGTCATAAATCAGGAACCAAATCCTGAATATCAACGCGATACGCTTGAGCGCGATGTGAACAATCTCAAACGTCGGCTGGACAATTACGGGGAGATCAACCCCATGGCCATCGAAGCCTACAATGAGATCAAAACGCGCCACGATACCATTGCGGGGCAGCGGGACGACATTCTGGCAGCCAAGGAAAATCTCGTTCAAACCATGAAGGAGATTGAAGAGACCGCAACGGCCAGGTTCCTTGAATCCTTCGCGCAGGTTCGCGAGAACTTCATTAACGTGTTTCGAACGCTCTTCACAGAGGACGATTCCGCAGATTTACTGCTCAGCAATCCGGACAATCCCTTAGATTCGGATATCGTCATTATTGCCAAGCCTAAAGGCAAGCGCCCGCAGACCATTGCGCAACTTTCTGGCGGTGAAAAGACACTCACGGCCATTGCGCTGCTTTTCGCGCTTTATCTGCTCAAACCGGCCCCCTTCTGCATCTTCGATGAGGTAGATGCTCCGCTGGATGATGCGAACATTGACAAGTTCAACCGCATTATTCGCCAATTCTCCAAGGATTCGCAGTTCATCGTGGTAACCCACAATAAGGCGACCATGACAGCGGTGGACACGATTTACGGCGTTTATATGCCAGAGCAGGGCGTCTCCTCGGTTACGCCTGTGGACTTCAGGAAGTTGGGACATGAGGCTATGGTGTTTGAGGCGGGGTAAGGAATTAGCCGAACTTTAGGCATTCTCAAACCTTTGTCTATCTTTGGCGAGGCGAAAGCCACATTTTGAACCTAAGTTTTAATCAAATACGTTTAATCATGATTCTTAACCGATCTATTTTTACATGGATATCTATGTCCATGCTGTTGCTCTCTTCCAATGCCATTTTTGCTCAATGTAACCCACCTGACGCCTTCTGGCTTCATGCTCCACAAACCTCGACGGCTTTTACATTAAACTGGTCCAATGTGCCAGGTGCTTCTCAATATGACCTTCGATACTGGGAGACATCCACGCCGGGCGACAAAACAGTACTTGAAAATTTTGCACCGGCGCCTTCCACCTTGAGTGGATTGAAAAAAAACACCCAATATACGCTTGAAATTCGCTCCCGGTGCGGCAACTTAATCTCCACATGGGGAAACGCTGTACATTACTTAACGGCCGATAATCCGGGGTCTTGTGCTACTCCAGTCGGCGTAGTACAAGACCCCGGAATTTCCAGTATCAGTGTCAGTTGGACCTCTACCGGTAGTCATACGATCCGATACCGCCCCGGCACCTCGGGAGACTGGCTTATTCCATCTGGCGGTTTATCCGTGTCCACTTCGCCGTATACCATAACAGGTTTAGCATCAGGCACCTACCAGATTGAAGTAAAGCGAAATTGTAGCGGCACGTCCAGCGATTTTATAAACGCAATTATAATAATCGTAGGCGATTGTTCAACACCTGCC
>JAUSMG010000370.1 GCA_030645295.1 Saprospiraceae bacterium
CCAATTTCCACCTGCCTTTTTTGAAAAGCCAGATGGCAGCCAATGCCATCCCTGATTCTGCCAGAACAATGCTCCAGTATACTCCCGATTGACCCCAGCCAAAATCAAGTGCCAGCAGCCAGGCCAGGGGTGTTTCAATCAGCCAGAAGAATACAAAATTGAGCAATGTGGGCGTAAATGTATCCCCTGCGCCATTGATTGCCTGGGTCAATACCATACCCCAACCGTAGAAAACATAGCCTCCGGCGATGATTCGGAGCGCCAGTGACCCGGCTTCCACCACTTCAGGCGTTTGAGTGAAAAAGCGGATCAGTTGTGGCGCAGCGATCAGGCATACTGCTGCGATAACGGCCAGGAAAAGCAGGTTGAAATAACCGGCCCGCATGGCCGACTTTTCTGCCCGGTCAGGCAGTCCGGCACCCAGATTTTGGCCTACCAATGTGGCGGCAGCATTGGCCATGCCCCAGGACGGCAGAATGCAAAAAATCACGATTCGAATAGCGATCGTATAGCCTGCCACCACTTCTTTGCTGATCTGACCCAAAATGAAAACCATAAAGATCCAACTGGCCGAAGCGATCAGATACTGTCCCGCACTACCCGACGCCACCCTCAACAGGGTGCCAATGATATCAACATTCGGGCGCATCATAGCCCAGCGCAACTTGACGATCCGGCCGACTTCAAACAAATTCCACAACTGATACACTACACCAACCGAACGACCGATCGTCGTGGCGATACCACTGCCCAATACGCCCATGGCCGGAATCGGGCCAAATCCAAAAATGAAAATAGGGCAAAGCACGATGTTCACTGCATTCGCGATCCAAAGGGCCCGCATGGCCGTAGCAGCATCACCCGCGCCCCGGAAAATACCGTTGAGCATCCATAGCAAGAGTATCGGCAAATTGCAGGTCAGCAGCAGCCGGGTAAACTGATGTCCTGTGGATGTCACACTCTGGTCATGCGCCATCAATCCCAGGATGTCTTCCGCATAAAAGTAACCCGGAATGGCAATGATCACAGACAATACAACAGCAATGAGAATGACCTGCGCTCCTGCCCGCGCAGCAGCTTGTCGGTCGCCCTCACCGATACGCCGCGCCACCATGGCGGTCGCCGCCGCGCTCAACCCGATGGCAATGGAATACACCAGCGTCAGGACAGATTCGGTAATGCCTACGGTTGCAATGGCGTCGGGGCCGATTTTTGACACGAAGAAGATGTCCACCACTGCAAACAGTGACTCCATGGCCATTTCAAGGATCATCGGGATGGAGAGCAGAACAATGGCCCGGTCGATACTGCCTTTGGTAAACTCCTGCTCTTCGCCATTGAGGGCTTGGCGGAAGACGCGGATGCTGCGGTGTAGAAAGGATTCGGCAGTTTTTATTTCAGGCATAAAATGAGCGGTTAAACCGTGGCGCAAAAGTAGTATTTGGCCAACAAAATGTTTTATTTTTCCTTTAAAATGGCCGGACAATATTCAACATGGAAGATTGGCTCAAACCCGGTTTGAAAATTCGAAGTTCCCCAACCTTACCTTTGCTTTTTTGTTATCCCAAAAACGTACGCCGGAACGCCGTTCCGGCTTGAACCAATGGTCGAAACGGCGTTCCGACGTACACAATATGATCATCTCCCAGCTCCTCCAACGCGCCCTGCACCTCGAATGGCTAACCCCTGAAGAAGGCGTTTTTCTTTTCGAAAATGCCCCCACTACCCAACTGATGTACGTTGGCAATGCCATGCGACAACACCACGTTCCGGGCAACACCGTCACCTGGATCATTGACCGCAACTCGAACACAACCAATGTGTGCATCGCAAATTGCAAGTTTTGCAACTTCTACCGCAGACCCGGTCACGAGGAATCTTACATCACCACGATGGAAGAATACCGGGTGAAAATTGAAGAAACTTTTCGGCTTGGCGGAGAGCAATTGCTGTTGCAGGGCGGCCACCATCCGGACCTGGGACTCAAATTTTACGCAGACATTTTCCGGCAATTAAAGTTCGAATACCCCAACCTCAAGCTCCACGCATTGGGGCCGCCTGAAATTGCACACATCGCCAAATTGGAAGGCATGAGTCATTTCGATGTGCTCTCTGCCTTGAAAGATGCCGGTCTGGATTCCCTACCTGGCGCAGGTGCAGAGATCCTGGATGATCGGGTCAGACGCTTGATTTCCAAGGGGAAATGCGGCGGTCAGGAATGGCTCGATGTAATGCGGGCAGCGCACAAATTGCACTTGACTACCTCGGCTACCATGATGTTCGGCCATATCGAAACCAACCTCGAGCGGATGCAGCATTTCGCGGACCTTCGTCAGGTACAATCAGAAAAACCTGCCGATGCTAAGGGATTTCTGGCCTTCATTCCCTGGCCTTTTCAGGACGAGGACACGATCTTGCGGAAGATCAAACGCGCCAGAAACGCAGTCACCGGCGATGAATACGTGCGCATGATCGCCATGAGTCGCATCATGTTGCCCAATATTGTGAACATTCAGGCTTCCTGGCTGACCGTGGGCAAGCAGGTGGCACAGGTGTGTCTCCACGCCGGCGCAAATGATTTCGGCAGCATTATGATCGAAGAAAATGTGGTGTCAGCAGCCGGTGCGCGATTCCGATTCACCGCAGACGGGATACAGGCGGCTATTCGAGAAGCCGGTTTTGTGCCGCAATTGCGCAATCAGCAGTATGAATTTCGGGATTTGCCACAAGGCATGGCGCAACAGGAACTGAACCGGGCCACTATGCTGGTGGATTAATTCTTCCCATCTGTCGCCAATCCGTCACATTCTCTTTCTCAGTAATGGGTTGGCTGCGCTAATTTCGCCGAACAAAAATCGGTTTAATTATGTGCAAATCTATTTTACCCGCTTTACCCGCCATAGCTTCAGCGAAGGCGGGTCTGTTCGCCATTTTCTTAATGACGGCAAGCGGTACCACCACAGCCCAACAAAACTATTACTCCGTAAAATTTCCAGACGACAAAACCATTGTCAGTTGCGGGGGCACTGCCGACACTACCTGGCCGGAGATCACCTATTACGCGAATTGTAACTTCAATGTAGGGATCACAGTAAAAGATCAGGTGTTCAACCTCAACAATACCGATGGCTGCAAAAAAATCCTCCGCACCTGGAAACTGCTTTGGTGGTGCGATTACAACCCCAACTGGCCTGGGCCAACCTATATTACTAATCCCGGAAGCACCGACGTAGGACCCACGATCATTGGGGATTCCTATAATCACGGCTATTTGCAATACACGCAGATCATTAAGATTATAGACAATGCACCGCCAGTCTATTTAAACTGCCCGACAGCGCCTGTGTTGTTTTGCGACTATTCCAACAACGATCCTGCACAATACGGCACACGCTGCGAAGCTCCGGTCGACCTCAAAATGAAGGTTACGGATGTATGTTCCAAATCGGACCTCATTATTACGTACCGGCTTTATCTGGATCTGGATGGAAACGGCTCGATGGAAACATTCCGCAGCAGCAGAGCAGCGGGCGCCTGGCCCATTGAAAAAACGATCATCAACGATACCATTTCAGCCAAAATCGTTCTGCCTACGGGTGTAGGGCTTCCCTACGGCAAACACAAAATTGAATGGATCACCAATGACCATTGCGGCAATGAGTCGCTCTGCAAATATGAATTTGAAGTGCGGGATTGCAAACCGCCCACTGTTGTGTGCATGAATGGCTTGATTATCAATATTATGCAATCCGGTATGATCACTTTGTGGGATACTGATTTCCTTCAATACACCACCGACAACTGCACCCCATCTGCGCAAATCAAAATTGGCATTCGCAAGGTCGGCACGGGCACAGGCTTTCCGGTGGACACCCAATCCGTCACGTTTGATTGCAACGAGATCGGCAATCAATTCGTAGAAATATGGGCGGTGGACGCTTATGGAAATGCCGATTATTGCACCACCTATGTCATTATTCAGGACAATATCGGCGCTTGTACACCTCCCGGGCCGGTCTCTGGCAATGTGTCCACAGATCAGCAGCAAGCCCTGGCTGGCGCTAAAATCCTGCTTAAAAGCAACCTTGCAGCCAGCACAAATTATTCGGATTCGCACACTGATGCGCAGGGCAATTTTGCCTTCGCAGGCGCTCCGGGCACTTGTAATTATTCCATCATTCCATCCTACGACACCCTGCCACTTTTGGGTGTGAATACGATGGATGTGATGCTCACGGAACTCCATATTTCCGGTCAGACTCCCCTCGCCAATCCCTATCGCATCATTGCTGCAGATGTCAACAAGGATGGTCAACTGAATGCTGCCGATTTAGAGGTGATGAACAATATGATTCTTGGTATATCCAATACTTTCCCGGGCAATACGGCCTGGCGTTTTGTGCCTTCGAACCATGTTTTTCCAAATCCGGCGCAGCCTCTTTCGACTTTGTTTCCTGAAGAGATCAGCACCGTTTGTACTGTTCCATCGGGCCTGAACAAAAACTTTACCGCCATCAAAACGGGTGATGTAGATGGCTCCGTAATAACTTCAACCCGGGGAGAAGATTGGGTCATTTTTTATACTACAAAACAGCGATTCTCTGCAGGAGAGGAGGTAGAAGTAGCCATTATATCGCCTGAATTGAGCAAGGTGGCAGGTTTTCAATTCACACTCGAAGCCGATCCTGCCTATCTTACCTTGCAAAGTGCAGCGCCCGGGACGGTTACCCCACGCTTTGGCATTTTTCCGGAACAAAACAAGGTGGCGGCTTCCTGGTATACTACGCCGGTAATGGAAGGTGTTCAGACCGTTATGATATTGAAATTCATTGCATTGCAATCTGGAACCTTATCCCAAGCACTCCAGATGAATTCTTCTATAACCGAAGCGGAAGCTTATGACCACACGCTGAAAAGCGCTCGTTCTGTGCTGCAATTCAACCGGGCTGGAGAAAGGAACGATTCGGAAGGTGCGTCTGATAACCGGAATGCCATTCTATTCCCCGTCTCTCCAAACCCTACGGCAGGGCCGGTAGCGGCTGCATTTTTCTTGCCAGAAGCCGGTTCGGTCATGCTTACGCTTACCGACCTGAACGGCAGGGTAGTGGCGACTCAAAACGGGTACTTTGAAAAAGGAAATCACCGGGTGGACATGTTGGTGGAGGAATCCGGGTTATTCTTCCTTGGTTTCCAATCTGCAAGTGGTACGGATGTAAAACGGGTGGTAGTGCGGCGATGATAGTTGCGGTTTATACGTTCTTGAACACCCGTGCCGCCTCCACCGCCTTTTGCCAGCCCCGGTATAGCCGATCTGCATCTTCTTGTGCCATTTCTGGCGAAAACTTGTGGTCCAATTGCCAGTTCTGGGCTATATCTGCCTGGTCTTTCCAATAACCCACCGCTAGCCCGGCGAGGTAAGCAGCGCCCAAAGCCGTAGTTTCCTGCACCTTAGGCCGCTCCACATGCACGCCCAGCATATCGCTCTGGAATTGCATCAGGAAATTGTTGCGCACCATACCACCGTCCACGCGCAAGGTTTTGAGTTTTATGCCGGAATCGCGTTCCATGACGGAAAGTACGTCCTTGGTTTGGTAGGCGGTGCTTTCCAATGTGGCCCGAATTAAATGGCTTCGACTGCTACCACGAGTAAGACCAAAAATAGCCCCGCGCACCTCTGAATCCCAGTAGGGCGTCCCTAGGCCTACAAATGCCGGGACGACATACACCCCCTCTGATGAAGGCAGGCTCAGGGCAAGATGTTCCGTTTCGGCAACATCCGTAAACCATTCAACGGTATCGCGCATCCATTTTACCGCGCTTCCCGCCACGAAAATCGAGCCTTCGAGTGCGTATTCCACTTTTCCATGGAGGCCCCAGGCAATGGTGGTCAACAGGCCGTTTTGCGATGCAACTGCTTCATTGCCAGTATTCATCAACATAAAACAACCTGTGCCGTAGGTGTTTTTGGCCATGCCTGCGGCAAAACAACCTTGTCCAAAAAGGGCCGCCTGTTGGTCGCCGGCAATGCCCGAAATCGGAATCCCCGTTTCTGTTACGGAATGGGGGAGACCAACGACATTCGCTTTGACATGACCATAAATGGCCGAGGAGTCCATCACCTTGGGCAGCATGCAGGCCGGAATGTCGAATGCGGCAAGCAGTTCGTTGTCCCAGACCAGTTCACGGATATTATAGAGCATCGTGCGCGAGGCATTGGTGTAGTCTGTAGCGTGGGTCCGTTCTTCACTGAGGTTCCAGAGCAGCCAGGTATCAATGGTACCGAACAACAGGTTGCCCGCGAAGGCGTCGGCTTGTGCACCGGGCACATGGTCGAGGATCCATTTTATTTTGGTTCCGGAAAAGTAGGCGTCAAGGAGAAGTCCGGTTTTGTACCGAATTTCAGGGTCTAAACCCTTGGCTTTCAAGGATTCACAGATTTCCACGGTCTGGCGACTTTGCCAAACAATGGCATTGTAGACGGGTTTTCCCGAGCGTTTATCCCACACCACCGTGGTCTCCCGCTGGTTGGTGATACCGATGGCTGCGATGTTGAGCGGGCCGACTTTTTCCGCTACTTCCCGGACCGTACCAAGCACGGACTCCCAGATTTCCATAGGATTATGTTCCACCCAGCCAGGTTTTGGAAAGTATTGCGTGATATCTTGTTGCGCCACGGCGATCGTGTTGCCTTTTTTGTCGAACACGATCGCACGGGTGCTGGTGGTGCCCTGGTCTATGGATAGGATGTATTGCATGGGTTGTGGACAATTGAAGGAGGTCTATTCGACTTTTACCGCGGTTGAATTGTGCGAATAAACAGGTTTTTTCTTTTTTCC
>JAUSMG010000373.1 GCA_030645295.1 Saprospiraceae bacterium
TACTGCCCCCTTTTTCACGGATAAAAGTGATTCGGGCAAATGATTCCTCAAAAAAGAATTCGTCCGGACCATAAGGCTTAAGGTTGAACTTGCCACCGCCGCTGCGCTTGGAAGTCAACTGTCCGTCCTCGATTCGTATGACACGCTCCTCTTTCTTTTCGTTTTCGTACACGCCAACATACTGCTCCAATTCCTTGATATCCAATACAATAGGAGTGGGCTGGTATGCTTTGCCGATGATCAAAGCGGCGATCCTGGGACTTAAATCGCGGGGTGGTTCACAATCGCAGTTGGTCAGGATCGCGACGCAAACTTCCTCCTTGGGCAAGTACACCAGATCGCTCAAAAAACCGTGAATGCCGCCGCTGTGCTCCACGGTCAGGCTGCCCAGGAGATTGCTCATTTGAAGACCATAACCGTAGTGTGTATTCGTGCCACCGGGGAGGATATAAGGCGTGATGGCCTTTTTTAAAGATTCTGGTTTCAGCACTTTTCCACCGTGCAGGGCACGGGTCCAGATATTCAGGTCTTCCACCGTGGACAACAACGAACCGGCTGCATAAGGTTGGGTCATACTCAAAAAAGCGGCGTTGACATAATTGCCTTCCACGTCGCCCTGCGAATAACCGGTAGCCCTGTTTTTGATGAGGGGTTTTGTATCGCCGTAATAAGAGTTTTTCATACCCAGTGGCTTAAAAAATTGCTCGCTGATGTATTCTCCGTAGGTTTTACCCGATGCTTTTTCGATGATATAACCCAGCAAAATGTAGCCGGAGTTGTTGTACCGCCAATCCGCATCCGGTTCAAAATCCATGGATTGGTCTTTGAATAATGCGATCAGTTCGGTGGGCGTGAAATCTTTCCGGTGCATTTGTTCGTCCCACTCTTTCATTCCGGTATAACTTTTAATGCCCGAAGTGTGGGTAAGAAGGTGTTCTACCGTGATTTTTTTGCCCTGGGTCGGGTAGTCGGGCAGGAACCTGGTGAGATCGTCCTGTATGGAAAGTTTGCCTTCTTCGGCTAGTTTCAAGATGGCTGCGCCGGTGAATTGTTTGGTGACGGATCCGATGCGGAAAACGTGGTCGGTGCGCATGGGTACGCTCAACTCCAAATTTGCCATCCCGAATGCTTTGTGGTACAAAACCTTTCCTTTTTGGGAAACCAGCACCGTTGCACCCGTGCCCTCGGCTTTGTAATGGTCTTGCAGTAGTTTGTCAATTTCAGCGCTCATTTTGGCATCTAAGTTTTGTGCCGAAAGCGCGGTGATGGAAAGTAAAAATGCGGCAATTAATAAGGAAGCAGGATTGTTCTTCATGTGTTGGTGAAAAGATTGTGATGTAAAATCGGGTGAAAGGGAAATGACTTCCCGGTTTATCCATAATTGTGCGGCAAGACAACAACTTGTTGATGGACGTTACAGATTGGAAGCAAAATTGTCAGTATGGGAAGGAGAATACGGGTTGGACTAGACCAATTGTGGGGATTTTTGGATAAAAAAAATATGCGTCGTCCCGGATTCTAACATGGAGTCAAATAAAACAGGAAAACCGCAAAACCGGAGAACAGGAAAATATAAAACTGTGAGGAAATTGATCTCGATAAAGGATGGTTTTGGCCATCTTCGAATCAAAATGTACAGTTTTATATTTTCCTGTTCTCCGGTTTTGCGGTTTTCCTGTTTAATTCTGTTTTATAAAAATTTGGATGACTCCTTGAAGTACGCCGGAACTCCGTTCCGGTGCGGCTAACGGAACAGCGTTCCGTTATACTTTATTCTCCCACCAGTTTTTCACCCTCCAGCCCAGCAAATACATTACGGGCAAAATGATCAGGGTGATGAACGTAGCAAAGCTAAGTCCAAAAATGATCGTCCAGGAAAGTGGACCCCAGAATGCCACGGAATCGCCACCAAGGTAGATTTTCGGGTCACCCGTGGCAAAAAGGCTGTAGAAATCAATGTTGAAACCAACGGCCAATGGAACCAGGCCAAGAATTGCAGCAGTGGCCGTGAGCAATACCGGGGTCATACGAATGCGCCCTGCTTCCACGATGGCTTCGCGTACCTGCGATCCCCGCTCACGCAGAATATCTGTATACTCCACCAGCAGGATCCCGTTTCGAACTACAATGCCCGCCAAAGCCACAATGCCTACGCCTGCCATGATGACCGAAAAGTCCATGTCGAAAATCGCCATGCCCAGCAGTACGCCAATGATACTGAAAATCACTTCTGACATGATGATCAGGGTTTTACCAATGGAGTTGAACTGCACCATCAAAATGATGAGGATGATGAAAATCGAGATCAGCAGCGAGTTGCCCAGGAATGAGGCGGCATCCAGGAACTCCGCGTCTTCGCCTGCAAAACCCACGGTAACACCATCGGTTGGAGGCAAGGAAGCGACGGCTGCTTTTACCGCATTCACCACATCGGTCTGGCTTGGCTGATATTCGGAAGTGATGTTCGAAGAGATCGTAACGATCCGCGACTGATCCAGGCGACGAATTCCGCCATAAGTCGTGGTATATTTCACATCGGCCAGCGATGCCATCGGTACTGAACGCAGTACCCCGCCCATATTCATGTCGCGGAACGTGATGTTCAGATTTTCAACTGAATTGATGTTTTCGCGCTGCTCCGGCCGCAGGCGGATGGTGACCGGGATTTCATCTTCGCCATCTTTAAATTTGGTGGCTTCTTTGCCCAAAATAGCGGTACGAAATTCCGAGCCGATTTGTGCCGTGGAAATGCCCTCGCGATTGGCGCGGTCGCGGTCGATAGCAATGTTGATCTCCGGTTTTGACACGATCATATCGCTGCGCAATTCCTCTATACCAGGGATGTTGAGCGAGTCGAGGTAGCGTTTTACGGAAGAAGAAACTGCGATGAGTTTTTTTAGGTCGTCGCCACGGATCTCCACCGAAATGGGTTTTGGAGAGGGCGGGCCGCCCGCTTCCTGGTCTATTACGATCTCTGCACCAGGAATTACACCCTTGGTAGCCTCGCGGATCTTGTCCATGTAATCCTTGGTACTCACGCCATTGCGATGACCGAACTCAACGAATGCCACACCGACCTTTCCTTTGTTGGAAGTAGCCGAGCGGTCGAATTGATCTTCCGAGGCGCCCAGTGCAACGTTTGAAATGATCGACTCCACGATCGGGTTGTTTTCGCCCACTACCTCTACTACTTTGCGCTCCATCACGCTTGTGAGCGAATCCGTTGTGTTCACATCTGTGCCTACCGGGAGCGTAAGATAAACGTAGATAAAGTTCGGGTCGGCCTTCGGGAACAGCACGATGTTGCGCTTGCCCGCAGCAAAGAACAGGACTGAAAATATGAGCAGGCCGATCACGCTGGCCATCATCATCAAGGGCCGGTTGAGGGCGAAATTGAGGAAGCCCGCATAACCACGTTGTGCAGCAGGCCAGCCGTTGTTTTGAAACCAGCGCACCGCTTTCTCCAGTACAAACCGGTAAAACGCGACGAACAAGCCGAGGAAGATCAGCAGGTTACCCATGAAATAGTTGCCGTTCGCATAGAAATAGATCGTCGACAAGCCAAAGAGCGCATAGCCTAAAATGGTGCGGCGGCGTTTTTTAGCTGGCGGCAATTCAGTGCCTTCGCGCTTAGAATCGCCCATAAACCATACCGCGAACACAGGATTGACAATATAGGCCACCACCAGGGAAGCGGTCAGGGTAATGATGACCGTAACCGGCAGGTAATGCATGAATTTACCAAAAATACCGCCCCAAAAAACGAGAGGAAAAAACGGTGCAAGGGTGGTAATGGTGCCAGAAAGCACCGGCATGAACACCTCTCCGGTAGCCTTTTTGGCAGCCTGTATGATGGTCAGCTTTTTATCCTCATGGTAAATCCGGTGCGTGTTTTCGACCACCACAATGGCGTCATCCACCACAATGCCCAAGGCAAGCAAGAAGGCGAACAACACGATGAAGTTGAGGGTAAACCCGAAAGCGGGCAGCACCATGAACGCGATGGCCATGGAAAGCGGCACCGACATGGCAACGAAGATAGCATCCGTTGCACCCATGAAAAACATCAATACAATGGTCACAAGAATGAAACCAATGATGATGGTATTGATGAGGTCGTGTAGTGTGGTACGGGTGGCGCGGCTTTGATCGCCGGTGATGGTGACCTCCAGATTGGCTGGTAATTCGTTGGCCTTCATCTCGTCCACCACCTTTTTGATCTTGTCGGAAGCATCGATCAGGTTTTCGCCCGTACGTTTTATTACATTTAGCGATATGACGTTGCGTGCATTGAGGCGGCTAAAACTTTCCTGCTCTTTATGACCCATACGCACATCAGCGATGTCCTTTAGATACAGCATTGCGCCGGACTGCGAGGCAATGATGATGTTCTTGATTTGCTCCACATCCTTGAAATCGCCGCGAATAGACACCGAGCGGGTCATGCCACCAATATCCACGTTACCCGCCGAAATGGTCATATTTTCGAAGGCCAGCGCGTTCTCAATGTCGCGGAAGGTCAGGCTTGCAGCAGCCATTTTGTACTTGTCCACATCAACCTGTACTTCTTTTTCGAGCGCACCCACGAGGTCAACACGGGTAATTTCCCGCATTTCTTCAATCCGGTCTTTCAGGTCGTCAGCGTAATCCTTCAATTTGTCGAGGCTGAAATCGCCCGCAATATTGACGTTCATGATCGGAATTTCAGAGATGTCGAATTCCGTAATGGTAGGGTCCTCCAAAAGGTCGGTCGGCAGGTCACGCGCGGCCTTGTCGACCGCGTCTTTCACTTTCTGCTTACAGATCGGCACATCGAGACTGGTGTTGAACTCCACGATGATGCTGGAGAAATCCTGCACCGAGTTCGACATCACTTTTTTCACGCCACTGATACCCTTCAACTGTTTTTCGATGGGCTTGGTGACGAGTTGCTCCATGTCGCTCGGCGATGCGCCGGGATAAATGGTGGACACGAAAATAGTAGGCACCACCACGTCGGGGAACTGCTCCTTAGGCAGGGCATTGTACGACATGATGCCTGCCAATGTGATCAGCACCGTGATTATGAAGATCGAGGCGCGGTTGTCAATAGACCAACTGGTGGGTTTAAATTCTTTCATGTTATTGTGGATTTTTTACCCACCGTAGCATCTCGCCGCCGCCAAAGGCTAAGGCGAGTAAAAGCGAAGGAGGGGAGTATCTGTAGGTGTGGGTAATTTGGGGAGTAGTACTTTGAAAATTGGTTTGGAACTATTATATTTGCAAAGCCAAACCAAAACCAAATGGAAGAATTGAACTATCTGAAACGCCTTTCCAAGCGAGACCTTGAAATTTTAAAAATACAGCAATTTAAGGTGCTTGAATACAGCGTCATTTATGAAAAGATATTGATTGAAGAACGTTGAATCCAATCTTTGGAGGAAATTCGAAACCAGGCATTGGACAAAATCATCTTCATCAATAAAATACTTAAAGAACGTTTTTTGCAATGACACAAGAACACCACAAACGCCTTGCTGAACTGCTCCAACTTTTCAACACGGTTGAACCCGAAGAAATGGAAGCATTGGATAAAGAACAATGGCGACCATTCCTGGCCTCTCTCAATTCAGACCACGACCGGGTGTTTGCCTTGACTGCTTATTTCGACATGGCAAACTATAACCTGTCTCGATTGGCAAATCGCATAGGCCAACTAACCCGTGAGGATTTCGAAGTGCTTCAACCCGCATTGGAAGGGTTTAAAACCCTGGAGGATCAATTT